>CAMHCZ010000012.1 GCA_946183755.1 uncultured bacterium
GACAAACTGCGCATCTGGATATTTGTTTTCGTTTGAATCAGTTCTTTCGCTCTCATTAGGTTTGGCAATATCTGATTTACCGACATTTTTCTTTTCTGTCACAGTTGACATTGTATTTGAGTATTTCTCCTCAAATTCAGTGTCTGTCATCATTAAATACCGGATGCCTTCTATGACACCGAGAAGTGTAGGTATGAGAGTCCACGAAAATAAGATGTAAATGACTCCCATAAGATATTTACTCAAATAGAATTTGTGCAGTCCAATTGTTCCGCAGAAAATGGCAAGTATGCCAGCTAGTGTTTTGTCTTTCATGACTTTGTTTTTTAGGTAATAACTAAGTCCACATTAGGCATAAAAAAACGTGGACAATTTATTCGTCTACGCTTTCAGATGGTATTGGGGATAACCATTAGCCGCATATTACGAGTAAAAGCCCACGTCGTTGACGTGAGCGTTGAAACTTTTACTCTTGCGGCTCTCTTCAAAATTCCCCAATTTTTCTGAAAGCAAGAATATAAGCTAACGCTTTATATTTTATGTGTTTGTGTTCTGTCTGTTTATTTCTCCATAGGCATACGTTTTATATTTTGTTGCAAGGTCGGAAGAAATAGTCGTATTTGCAAGTTTTTGCAGGAAAAGCCGTCGAAGAGCAGTGCGCAAAAAAAACGTGCCGGCAATTAAGCCAGCACGCTCGAATATTCTTTGTTGTGGTTCTTTACTTCTTGACAGCTTCCATGACTTTACCTGCAAGCTGTATGAAGGCTTGTCCTTCGATGGAAGCAGACTTCAGCGCCACAGGCTCGCCGTCGTCGCCGCCTTCGCAGATGCTCTGCACGATAGGGATCTGTCCGAGCAGCGGCACGTTCATCTTCTCAGCCAGCTTTTTGCAGCCTTCCTTGCCGAAGATGTAGTATTTGTTTTCCGGCAGTTCGGCTGGTGTGAACCATGCCATGTTTTCCACCAGTCCGAGTATAGGCACGTTCACCTTGTCATTGGTGAACATCTCGATGCCTTTTCTCGCATCCGCCAGCGCCACTTCCTGAGGTGTGCTGACGATTACCGCTCCTGCGATTTTCAAGTTCTGTATGAGCGTGAGGTGTATGTCGCTTGTTCCTGGCGGCACGTCTATGATGAGATAGTCCAAGTCACCCCAGTTTCCTTCGTTTATAAGCTGTTTTATAGCGCTTGTGGCCATTGCGCCGCGCCATAGCAATGCAGTGTCAGGATCAACAAAAAAACCTATTGAGAGGATTCTTACGCCGTATTTCTCTATCGGCTCGATGAGGTCGCGTCCGTCAACATTGATAAGGAACGGTCTTGCGTCCTCAATGCCGAACATCTTAGGGGCTGACGGGCCGAATATGTCGGCGTCAAGCAGTCCGACCTTGAATCCGAGCTTTGCTAATGCCACAGCGAGGTTTGATGCGACTGTTGATTTTCCCACGCCGCCCTTGCCCGACGACACTGCGATTATGTGCTTTACATTCTCGGTCTGGTTCTTTGGTTCCGGCTTAGGCTCCTGCTTGAACTTGACGTTGATGTTGCCCTTGATGTCGATGTCCTTGTCAACATAGGCCAGAATCGCCGTTTCTGCCGACTTGACCATCGATTTGATAAACGGGTCGGTGTTGCGTTCGAAGATGAGCGAGAACGAGACTTTGTTGCCTTCGATGCGGATGTCGTCTTCCACCATCTCGTTTTCCACAAGGCTCTTGCCGTTTCCAGGGTATTTCACCTTGTCGAGCGCGTCGATTATAAGTTTAGGATATAGTGTCATGATTTGTGATAGTTTATTTGCTCAGGTTCAGTGCGCTGCGTTTCTCTCTGCCGAAGCTTCTGTAGTCGTCGAGCTCGATTTCAACTTCTGGCTCCTGCAGCGGCTTTTTGTCCAGCCGGAAGCTTATGTATTTTATCGATTTGCCTCTGGCTATCCATTGCTTTTCGTAGTATGTGGTGATTTCCGTCAGCCATTTGTTCACTTCGTCGTCCTTCACGGGGTTGTTGTGCAGGTCGTCGGTGTCCATTATCACGTCGAGGCTGTTGGCTTTGACAAGTTCCTTTGTGTATGTGTACATGAAGTTGCTGTCGGTCTTCAGGTTGATGACACCGCCTTCTTTCAGGAATTTTGCGTATTGCGCCAGGAATCCTGTGGATGTCATTCTCTTGGTCCTCTTTTTCATCTGCGGGTCGGGGAACGTTATCCAGATTTCATCGACTTCGTTTTCTGCGAAGAAGTGGCTTATGACCTCGATTCTTGTTCTCAGGAACGCCACGTTGCTCATGCCGGCTTCTATAGCCAGTGTTGCTCCAGTGTACATTCTCGAGCCTTTGATGTCAACTCCGATGAAGTTCTTGTTCGGGAATCTTTTGGCGAGTTCTACGGTGTATTCGCCCTTTCCGCATCCGAGTTCAATGACAATCTCGTTGTCGTTATGGAAATAATCCTTGCGCCAGTTTCCTTTGAGCAGGAATTTCTCTGCCAGCGGATATGACTCGGGGAGCGGACCGTCGAAGTCCTTGGGCTTTCTGAACAGCGCAGGCTGTATGACGTTGCTGTAGGTCGCCATGGCGGCGAACTTAGCGAGTTTGTTCTTGGCCATTGCTTATTTCTTTAAGACTTCGACACCGATGTCAGTTATGCCGCCAAGTTTGTCCTCTCTCATGCCGTGCTTGATTATCAGCTTGTAGTTGCCTGGCTTGGCGAACTTCACGTTAGGCTGATAGAGTATCGCCATCTCGTGCAGCGAACCGAATCCCGAGCCGAGCCATTCGCCTGCGTTGTTCGCAAGGTAGCACTCGATGGTGTCTTTGCCTATTTCCTTGTCGTTCAGCTGCGTCTCGGTGAAGAGCCAAAGGTTTTGGCTTTTGTATTTATTTGTGTGTCTGACGTTTATCAGTATCTGGTATGCCGCGTTGGCGTCGTCGATCTTGAAGCTGAAGACTTCGGCGCTGTCTTTGCTCCATCCGTTCTCAGGCAGCACTTTGCTGTCTTCATATACGCTCTTGCTGCTGCATGAGCATAATATGACGGTCAATAATCCCGCAAGGCTAATTATTGTTCTTCTCATTGTTCGGTTTTTGCGGCTTGTTGCCTTTGTTTTGGTTGTTGTTTCTTCTGTCGTTTCTTGGCCTGTTGTTTCTGTGGCCATTGTCCTTTCTTTCTGTTTTTTCCTGACCGTTGCTGCGGTTCTCGTTGCCCTTAGCCTCTCTCTTGTTTCGTCTGTCGTCTCTTCTGTTGTTGCGGTTCTTGTTTCGTTTCTTGTCTTTGTCGAATCTCGTCAGGCTGTCTTGTCCCACAACGTTGTTGAAGTCGATTGGAGCGGCCTCTTTTCCTCCGTCGCCCTTGAGTTCAAGTCTTTCTGGCTTCTCGCCGTTTTTGTTCAGAGCGATTACTTCCTTGGCTCTGTCAACGCTTATGGTTACGAGGTTGGCGGCCATGTTAGGAGCTGAAGAGTAGGTCATCTCTCTCTTGAACACGTCTGTCTTGAAGTGATACCATGTAGCGTCCAGAGTCTCCAGCTGTATCTCCTTAGAAGGGAAATCCTTCTGCGCGTCGATGTATGTGCTTGCCTCGAAGTTGATGCAGCATTTGAGTTTAGCGCATTGTCCTGCGAGTTTCTGAGGGTTGAGCGATATGTCCTGGTATCTGGCTGCCGATGTTGACACCGACACGAAGTTGCTCATCCACGACGCGCAGCACAGCTCTCGTCCACATGGACCGATACCGCCGATTCTGCCGGCTTCCTGCCTTGCACCTATCTGCTTCATCTCTATTCTCACATGGAACGTGTCCGCCAGCACCTTGATGAGCTGACGGAAATCGACTCTTTCCTCGGCTATGTAGTAGAAGATGGCCTTGTTGCCGTCGCCTTGATACTCCACATCGCCGATTTTCATGTTCAGTCCCAGTCTCTCGGCTATCTGCCTTGAGCGTATCATCGTGTCCTGCTCCAGAGCCTTGGACTCGTTGTATTTGTCGATGTCGGTCTGTTTGGCTTTGCGGTAAACGCGCTTTATCTCGAACTTCTCGAAGTTGATGTTGCTCTTCTGCATCTGGTTCAGCACGAGCTTACCAACGAGTGTTACTTCGCCTATGTCGTGTCCAGGTGTGGATTCCACAGCCACCATGTCGCCTTTCTTCAGTGCTATGTGTGTGCTGTTGAGGTAGAATCCCTTTCTTGTGTTCTTGAACTGCACTTCTACGAAGTCCGTGTCTTTGACTGTGTCCGGCAGGTCGCACATCCAGTCGTAAACGGACAGTTTTCTTGCGGAGTTATGGTAACATCCGTTTATGTTCATCTTGCAGCCGTTGTCGTTTAGTGTGAAATCCATAAAATCCTTGTGTTGTAGGGTTTGTGTTGTTTAATCAAGAGATGATGTTCTCCTGATCAGGATTCGCTTTTGCTTTTGAATGCCATGGCGTAGAGCTTCATCTGCTTCAGCATCGACAGCATTCCGTTGGAACGTGTCGGCGAGAGGTGCTCCTTCAAGCCAATCTTGTCAATAAAGTAGAGTTCTGAGTCGATAATCTCGTCAGGCGTGTGTCCGGACAGCACGCTCACCAGCATCACGGCTATACCGCCGGCGATGTCGGTGTTGCTCTCCGATTCGTATATCACCTTGCCGTCCTTGTATTCGGCGTGTATCCACACTTTGGACTGGCAGCCTTCTATCAGATACTCTGGTGTCTTGTATTTTGGGTCTATCTTGGCGTTCATGCCCTTGTCGATTATCTCCTGGTATTTGTCAAGCCAGTCGTCAAGGAATTCGAACTCTGATATTATTTCGTCTTGTGCTTCGTTGATAGTCATCTTTCGACTTTTTAAAGTATTATCTTACAAAGATATGCAAAAACTACTTATGGAATAACTTTTTGGCTCTGGCTATGCCGTTGACGAGTATGTCAATCTCCTCTTTCGTGTTGTAAATACCGAACGAGGCTCTGACTGTGCCCTCGATGCCGAAGAAGTCCATCGTAGGCTGCGCGCAGTGGTGTCCGGTTCTCACGGCTATGCCGAGTTTGTCGAGTATTGTGCCCATGTCGTATGGGTGTATGTCGCTCACGAGGAATGACACGAGCCCGCTTCTTTTCTTCGCGTTGCCGTAAATCCTCATGCCCTCTATCTCGTTGAGTTTCTTGGTTGCGTATTCCACAAGCTCCCTCTCGTGCTCCTCCACGTTGTCCATGCCTATGGCGGTCATGTAGTCGAGCGCGGCGGCAAGCGATGTCGAGCCGATGAAGTCTGGCGTGCCAGCCTCGAATTTGTATGGCAGTACGTTGAATGTCGTTTTCTCGAACGTCACTTTGTCTATCATCTCGCCTCCGGCCTGGTATGGCGGCAGTTTGTCGAGCCATTTCTCTTTGCCGTAGAGCACTCCGATGCCTGTCGGGCCGTAGATTTTGTGTCCGGAGAAGGCGAGGAAGTCGGCGTCGAGTTCCTGCACATCGACTTTGAAGTGTGGCACCGACTGCGCTCCGTCTATCATGACGGGGATGCCGTTCTCATGCGCTATGCTTATGACCTCCTTCACGGGGTTCACTGTCGCCAGCGTGTTGGATGCGTGGGCGATGGACACAAGCCTTGTCTTCTCGTTGATGAGTTCCTTGAGTGTCTCGAGGCTTATCTCGCCGTTGTTGTCGATAGGCAGCATCACGAGTCTTGCGCCTTTCTTCTCGCAGACGAGCTGCCAAGGCACGATGTTGGAGTGGTGCTCCATCTGGCTTACGATTATCTCGTCGCCTTCGCTGAGCAGTTCGCCGAAGGTGGCTGCCACGATGTTGAGCGATTCTGTCGTGCCTCTTGTGAATATTATCTCGCTTGTCTTTTCTGCGTTGATGAATTTTCTTACGGTCTCTCTTGCCGCCTCATGCGCCTCGGTCGCTTCCTGGCTCAGCCAATGCACGCCTCTGTGCACGTTTGCGTTTTTGTGGTAGTAGCCGTTCACGATGCTCTCGACTACCGGTTTAGGCTTTTGTGTTGTAGCCGCATTGTCGAGATATACGAGTTTGTGTCCATAGACTTGTTCGTTGAGTATAGGGAAGTCGGCTCTTATTTTTTCAATGTTAATCATGGTCTTGTTTTTCTTTTTTAGGGATTAGTTAGTTTTTAACAGCATAATCATCTTCAGCGCAAGGTCGGTGAAAATGATTTTTGACTGCCCGTTCTGGGCAATGGATTTCTCGGCCTCGCCGAGGCATGTCGATATGCCTATGACGTTGCCTTCGTTTATGAAAGGAGAGAATTTCTTAGAGAAGTCTTTCTCGAACGGAGCCAGGTAGTTGAGGTCCTCGTTGTGGAAGTTGTATATGAAGTTTTCTCTAATCATTCTCTGGGCATACTGCAGGAACTCGATCTGATGGTTTCTGGAGTTCTTCGCCATTGTCTCGGCGAATTTTCTGAGGTCTATCAGCGCATCGCCTTTTTTGTCCAGCGTGCTGAAGTTTCTTATTCCCCAGGTTGTTCTCATCAGGAACTTGAAGTCCTCGAAGTGCTGCTTGTTGGCGGAGTTGCTCTCGGCTGCGTTTCTTGCGGCCACTATGCTTCCGGCGGCCACTCTCGCTATGTACTTCGCGTTGTCGTCGCTTTCCTGGTATTGCTCCTTCACGTAGCTTTCGATTTTGTCCCTTTCCACTGGCGGCACGTTCACCCTCTGTGTTCTCGAGAGTATGGTGCCGATGATGCGGTCCGGCTCGTTGCTCACGAATATCATGAGTGTCTTGGCTGGCGGTTCCTCGATTATCTTGAGAATCTTGTTCGCCGTGCCGACATCCATGTTCTCCGGCTGCCAGATTATCATGAACTTGTATCCGCCTTCGTACGACTTCATCGAGAGTTTCTTTATGATCTTCTCGCTTTCGGAGTCGTAGATTTTGCCTTTCTTCGTCTCGTTGCTTATCTCGTTCAGCCACGTGCCGTTGGTCATGTAATGGTCGTTGGTTACGCACTCTCTGAACTGCTTCAGGTAGTCGTCGCAGGTTTCGTTGTCCTTTTTCACGATAGGGAACACGAAATGCAGGTCGGGATGAGCAAGGTTTCTGAATTTGAGGCATGACGGGCAGACACCGCATGAGTCGCTGTCGGTCGGGTGCTCGCAGCTCAGATACTGCGCGTAAGCTATGGCGAGTCCCAGTTTGCCTGTTCCTTCTTTTCCGCAGAATAGTTGGGCGTGCGGCACTCTTCCGCTTTTCGCGGAGTCGATCAAGTGCTCTTTCACTTTTTCCTGCCCTATTATATCTGCGAACATCACTTCTCTATATTTGTTGCTTGATTAAGAATACAAAAGTACGCTTTTTTTCATACCTTCGTATTTCATTTAAATCTTAATAATGAACCCATTTATGCGTAAACATATACTTGGGGTGTTATTCATCTCCCTGCTTTTGAATATTTCTGCCTATTCGCAGAACCAGGCTCTTGATGAATTCATCTCTAATCCTGCGCTCCGCCGCGCGAACATTAGTCTGTTAGTCAAGAATGTGGCGACATCAAACACTGTGCTCGAGTATCGCTCCAAGACATGCGCGATACCTGCCAGCACCACGAAAATCGTGACTACAGCCACCGCACTCGAGACACTCACGCCTGACTTCAAGTTCGAGACCATCCTGCAGTACGACGGCAACATATCGAACGGCGTGCTCAACGGCAATATCTATATACTTGGCGGACTGGACCCTACACTCGGTTCTAAGCACATGGGCACACAGAACTTCCTTACCCAATGGATACTGGCTATAAAGGACATGGGCATTGAGAGGATAAACGGCGACATAATAGCTGACGCATCGCTCATTGACAATCAGGGCGTGAATCAGAAGTGGCTGTGGGAAGATTTGGCGAATTATTATGGCGCAGGCACTTACGCCCTGTCGGTGTATGATAACCTCTGCACTGTGAGGTTCAAGACCGGCGCTCCAGGCACGATAGCCGAGGTCGTAAGCACCAGCCCGAAACAGCCAGGTCTGCACATCAAGTCGTATGTCAAGGCTGCAAAAACGGGTTCGGACGACTCTTACTTCTTCGGCGCGCCACTTAGCGGCGAGCGTACTATCTACGGCACGCTGCCTGCCAACAAGTCTGCCTTTTATGTCAAGTCCGACATTTACAATCCGCCGATGTTCGTAGCTCAGAAACTGTACGACAAACTGGAGGACAACGGCATTTCCGTATCCGGCAAGGCAGATGTGCTGTGGACCAAGGAGAAGGGTGCGCGCATGCGTGTGGGCATAAACGTCATCGAGTCGCCGGTGCTTTCGAAAATCGTCTCGGAGATAAACCACAGGAGCAACAATCATTACGCAGAGCATGTCTATAGGTATCTGGGAGCAAGGCACAAATTCGGCTCCGATGCCAGCGAGGGCGCTGATGTCATAAAGTCCTACTGGAAATCACGCGGACTCGATACAGAAGGACTTCTGCAATTCGACGGATGCGGGCTGTCCACGACCAATGCGATAACTGCTGATTTTCTGGTGTCGCTGCTCATCTACGAGAAGACCAAGGCCAAGTACTTCGACGAGTTCTATGAGTCGCTGCCAATAGCAGGCGAGAACGGAACGGTGAAGAAACTGCTTAAAGGCACGAAGCTCGAGGGCAAGGTACATGCCAAGAGCGGCAGCATATCTCGCACGCAGTGCTATGCTGGCTATATAGAATGGGACGGCGAGACGTACGCGTTTGCTGTGATGGTGAATAACTTCAGCGGTGTGAGAAGCAATGTGCAGAAGGCGATTGAGAACCTGCTGCTTAGCGTCACTGATGCTGATTAATGAAAAAAGATTATCATGGATTCAACAATACATTTAAAGACAACCGACTCAACCAACGATTACCTTGTGAAACTGATGACAGAGGAGCAAGTGCCGGAAGGAACTGTCGTCGTGGCGGATTTTCAGACTGCCGGACGCGGACAGATAGGCAACACATGGGAGTCGGCTAAGGGCGAGAACCTGACTTTCAGCATGGCGCTGTATCCCGACATTCCGGTGGCATCGTCGTTTCTGCTGTCGCAGGTGGTTTCCCTTGCTCTTATTGACACGCTTGACCATTTCTCGATACCCGAGAGCCAGATAAAGTGGCCTAACGACATCTATGTGGGCGACAACAAGATGGCTGGCTTCATAATCGACCAGACCGTTATTGGCGACAAGGTCAGCTCTGCGGTGGTTGGCATAGGACTGAATGTAAATCAGAAAGATTTCTCGAACGCACTGCCTAACGCCACTTCTATGGCGGCAGTCACAGGCGAGACTTATCGTCTGAAGGATGTGCTCAAGGTGTTCCGCACGAAGTTCACGGTGCGATACAACGAACTGCTCAACGAGGAGGCTGAGGACATCAGGAGGGAATACATGGCGCGTCTTTTCCGCTTCGGTTCTATGTATCCGTACATGGCGATTTCCGACGGCGCGATATTCAACGCCATCATCACTGGTGTCACTCCGAAAGGCTGTCTGCAGCTTCGTCTGACCGACGGTTCTGAGCGCACATTCGCGTTCAAGGAACTGCGTTTCGTGTATTATTCCACAGGATTGTCGCTCGAGTAGGCTTTACTCCTTCCAGTCGCCGTTGCTCTTGATTAGGGCGATGAGCTTATCGACGGCTTGGTCGGTCGGAATGTTCTTCTCGACACATTCCTTGCGTTTGTACAGCGACACTTTGCCTACGCCTGCGCCCACGTATCCGTAGTCGGCGTCGGCCATCTCGCCAGGACCGTTGACGATGCAGCCCATGATTCCTATTTTCAGGCCTTTCAGGTGCTTGGTCCTCTCCTTTATTTGGGTTATCGTGTTTTCCAGGTCGTAGAGCGTTCTGCCGCAGCCTGGGCATGAGATGTACTCTGTCTTTGTTATTCGTGCTCTGGTGGCTTGCAGAATGCTGAACGAAAGGTTCTTGATGTCCTCCGGAGCGATTTTCTCGCTTGCGTTTTCTATCATTATGCCGTCAGCCATGCCGTCGATGAACATTACGCCCATGTCGGCTGCCGCCTTCACCTGCAGCGACTCCAGGTCGTCCTCGTCATAGCGCTTTCTCAGTATCACAGGCGCGCTTATGCCCTCGCTCTCCAATCTGTGGATTACGGCTCGGTATTCTCCTGTGCTGTTTTTGCCAGTTGAGTTTATGATTATGACACTGCTCTCTTTTCTCGCTTCGGCGCATAAGGCGTCCCAGCATGAGAGTGCGGACTTCAGGTCGGTCTCTATCGCGTTTACGCCTGCTTCTTTCATCTGCTTTAAGCTGGTGTAGTCGGGCTGTGGCTCGGCAAACACATCGCCGCAGTTTGTTATTACGACAGGGACGTTCTCGCCGCCGATGTTTCGCACTGCAGTCGTCTTTCTTCTGCTATATGAGAACGGGTTGAATTTTCCGCAGTCATTCGCGCTTATGCTTTCTGCCGTTTCTCTTTCCTTGAAGTAGTCGGCGAGTTTCTTTGCCACAGGGATTTCCTTCTCTGGCGCCTCGCTGAGCGACACTCTTATCGTGTCTCCTATGCCGTCGGCGAGCAGTGCTCCTATGCCTGCAGCCGATTTTATTCTGCCGTCCTCGCCGTTGCCGGCTTCGGTCACGCCGAGGTGCAGCGGGTAGTCCATGCCTTCGTCCATCATCATGGCGCAAAGGATTCTCACGCTTTCCACCATCACCATGGTGTTCGATGCCTTCATGGACACTACGACGTTGTCGAATCCGAGTTTGTGGCACAGTCTAAGGTACTCCATGGCCGATTCCGCCATGCCTTGCGGTGTGTCGCCGTACTTGTCCATCACATGTTGCGCCAGCGAGCCATGGTTAACGCCGATTCTCAGCGCCGTCTTGTGCTCGTTGCAGATGTCTATCAGTTTCTTGAGCTTCTCCTCGGTCTCTTCTGGATTTTTTGAGAAGTTGCCGGGGTTGATTCTCACTTTCTCGACATGCTTAGCCGCTTCTTCTGCCGCCTTCGGGTTGAAGTGTATGTCGGCCACGAGTGGAGTTGTGTAGCCTTCAGACCTTAGCTTTTCATGAATGTTTTCAAGATTTTCTGCCTCTTTCACGCCTTGAGCAGTGAGTCTAACCAAGTCGCCTCCGGCATCGGCGATTCTCTCGATTTGCGCCACACTGCCGTCGGTGTCAAGAGTGTTTGTGTTGGTCATGGACTGCAGGCGAATCTCGTTGCCGCCTCCGAGTGCCACGCCGCCGATAGTCACTTCTCTTGTTGTTCTTCTTTTGTAGTTGAACAAATCTATGCAGTAATCTTTGTTCATGTCAGGTCTTGGTTGTGTATGGTTTTATGAATGGCATGCCGAGATGGATGCGCAGCCTTTGCATGTACTCTCTATCTCGCCTCTGAATTTCCGCTCCACCATCATTCTTATGGCATCTTTCAACTCTGGAATCATGATTTTCTCCTCCACGTCGTTGACAAACGCGAACATCAGCAGCATCTTAGCCACAGGCTCCGGTATTCCTCTTGATCTTAGGTAGAAAATCTCTTCGTTGTTCAGCTGTCCGACAGTGGCTCCGTGGTTGCATATCACGTCGTCTGCGTAAATTTCGAGGTGAGGTCTTGTGTACATTCTCGCCTCTTTGTTCAGGCAGATGTTCTTGTTGGTCTGTATGGCTTTGGTCTTTTGCGCGTCTTGCGCCACCATTATTGTGCCGCTGAAGCATCCTGTCGATTTTCCGTCGAGCACGTATTTGTAAAGCTCGTTGGTCGTGCATCCGCCTTCCCAGTGGTTCACTAATGTGTCGGTGTCGGTATGCTGTTCGCCGTCGCAGATTGCCATTCCGCAAAGGTCGAGGTTGGCGTTCTTGCCTCTGAAGTTCACTTCCACGTTGTTGCGTGTCAGTCCGTTCTGCAGCGTCAGTTCATTGACGAGCGCGTCGCTGTTCTCGTCGAGTTCTATGAAGATGTGGTTCAGGTTGGTCATGTCGCTCTTGGTGTTCTCCACCTTGTAGTGCTCATACTTCGCGCCCTTGCCGACGAATATCTCCGTCACTCTGTTAGCCAGGAACTTATGGTCGTTCTGCGCGAATATGCTGTCGATGAGTTTCGCTTCCGCTCCGTCCTCGATTACAATCAGGTTTCTGCATGTGGCGAGCTGGTCTATGCTGCTCGTCATGAGGTTTACAAGCTGTATTGGGTACGGCATTTTCACGCCCTTAGGCACATACAGGAAGAATCCGTCCTCGGCGAATGTCGTGTTGAAGTCCACAGAGCCGTCCTTGCTGTCCTTTGCCGCCTTGCCATAGTGCTTGTCCACAATGTCCTTGTGCTCGGCAGCCGCTTTCTTCAGGCTGCATGCTATCACGCCGTCGGGCAGTGGAGCGGCTTTGGGCTGTTGTTCTTTGTCGTAGAACTGGTCGTTCACCACAAAGTATATTCTGTTGCTCAACCCCGGCACACTGTATTTGTGCGCGCTGCTGTACGGATTCACGTTGAAATCCACAGCGTTTATGTTCATTCCATAGTCCGGAGCGAACGAATTGGCTATGTCGGTGTAGAGATATTCCTCGTCCTTCTTGGTCGGGAATCCTCTTTGGGAGAATCTCTCGAAAGCCGCTTTGCGTGCGTCGTTAAGCGCACCGGCAGAGTTTTTCTCTATCGTGCCGGCGTGTTGCTTGTATAGGTTTATGTATTGTTCTTCTACGCTCATTTT
Source organism: uncultured bacterium (assembly GCA_946183755.1). GTDB lineage: Bacteria > Bacteroidota > Bacteroidia > Bacteroidales > Paludibacteraceae > UBA4363. The sequence goes on from CAMHCZ010000012.1 coordinate 12,638, forward strand.
AGTCAGTTTTCTTTCTTATTCTCCGTCCACTTCCTTCTTTATCCAGTCGTAACCCTTCTCCTCGAGTTCGAGTGCCAGTTCCTTGCCGGCGGTCTTGACTATCTTGCCCTTGTACAGCACATGCACGATGTCTGGCACAATGTAGTCCAGAAGTCTCTGGTAGTGCGTGATTACGATTGTCGAGTTATCCTTGCTCTTGAGCTTGTTCACGCCGTTAGCCACGATTCTCAATGCGTCGATGTCCAGTCCGGAGTCAGTCTCGTCGAGTATCGACAGCTTAGGCTCCAGCATCGCCATCTGGAATATCTCGTTTCTTTTCTTCTCGCCGCCGGAGAATCCTTCGTTCACCGACCTGTTAGCCAGTTTGTTGTCCAGTTCCACATACTCCTTCTTCTCTCTCATCAGTTTGAGGAATTCAGAGGCAGGCAGCGGCTCCAGTCCTTTGTATTTTCTGTGCTCGTTGACGGCTGTTCTCATGAAGTTCACCATGCTCACTCCCGGTATCTCCACTGGGTACTGGAAGCTCAGGAACACGCCTTCTCTCGATATGTCCTCAGGGCTCATGCCCACGATGTTCTTGCCATTGAAGATTATCTCTCCTTCGGTTATCTCGTAGGCTGGGTTGCCTGTTATCACCGAAGACAGCGTGCTCTTGCCGGAGCCGTTAGGTCCCATTATGGCGTGCACTTCGCCGTCGTTCACAGTCAGGTTTATACCTTTCAATATCTCTTTGCCGTTGATGTTGGCGTGTAGGTTTTTTATTTCAAGCATATTTCGTTGTGTTGTTTTTTCGTTTTACGTTTATCCCACCGATGATGTGTTCTCGAGGCTTATCTCGAGCAGTCTCTGCGCTTCCACAGCGAACTCCATAGGCAACTTGTTCAGCACCTCCTTGGCGTATCCGTTCACAATCAGCGACACTGCGTTGTTGTTGGATATTCCTCTCTGGTTGCAGTAGAACATCTGCTCGTCGCTGATTTTCGATGTCGTCGCCTCGTGTTCTACGACCGCAGTGTCGTTGTGTATGTCCATGTATGGGAATGTGTGTGCGCCGCACTTGTCGCCCAGCAGCAGCGAGTCGCACTGCGAGAAGTTTCTGGCGTTGTCGGCTTCGGGTGACACTCTCACCAGTCCTCGGTAGCTGTTCTGGCTTCGTCCAGCCGAGATGCCCTTCGAGCAGATGTGCGAGCGTGTGTTCTTGCCCAGGTGTATCATCTTGGTGCCGGTGTCGGCCTGCTGGTAGTTGTTTGTCACTGCCACCGAGTAGAATTCGCCTACCGAGTTGTCGCCCTTCAGCACGCAGCTTGGATACTTCCAAGTTATGGCTGAGCCTGTCTCCACCTGAGTCCACGAGAGTTTTGCGTCGTCCTTGCAGAGTCCTCTTTTTGTCACGAAGTTGTAAACGCCGCCCTTGCCCTGCTTGTCGCCAGGATACCAGTTCTGCACAGTCGAGTATTTCACTTCCGCTCTGTCGTTCACGATTATCTCCACGATAGCGGCATGCAGCTGGTACTCATCTCTGGCAGGAGCGGTGCAGCCTTCCAGATAGCTGACGTACGATTCGTCGTCGGCCACTATCAGTGTTCTCTCGAATTGTCCTGTGTTTATGGCGTTGATTCTGAAGTACGATGACAGCTCCATAGGGCATCTCACGCCTTTCGGGATATAGACGAAAGAGCCGTCGGAGAACACTGCCGAATTCAGCGCCGCGAAGAAGTTGTCGCTTGCTGGCACAACGCTTCCGAGATATTTCTTGACGAGGTCAGGGTAGTTCTTCACCGCCTCGGAGATAGAGCAGAAGATTATGCCTTCTGCCGCGAGTTTCTCTTTGTTGGTCGTCTTCACCGACACGCTGTCCATGATAGCATCGACAGCCATGCCCACGTGCATTTTCTGATCCTCGATAGGTATGCCGAGCTTGTCGAATGTCTTAAGCAGCTCTGGGTCAACCTCCTCGAGGCTCTCTGGAGCTTTCTTCTGCTTAGGCGCAGCGTAATATTTTATCGCTTGGTAGTCTAGTTCCGGCAGGTCCAGATGTGGCCAGTGCGGCATCTCCATTTTCTTCCACTGGTTGTATGCCTTGAGCCTGAATTCCAGAAGCCAGTCGGGTTCGCCCTTCTTTTCCGAGATAAGTCTTATCGTGTCCTCGTTTAATCCAGCGGGGATATAGTCGGTGTCAATGTCGGTTGTGAAGCCGTATTTGTATTCCTCGTTGGCAAGTTCCTCTATTATCTTGTCGTCGTTATTTTCTGCCATATTGTTTCCTTCTCTTACTTTTTGCTTACAAAAAAGCAAAGTTACTCACAATGCGTAAATTAACCGCTTGCGAAATGAAAAATATTCTAAAACAGACGGTGTTATGCAGAAATAAAAAAGACATCCGGACTGTTTGCCGCCAGATGTCTTTTGCTTTTCGTCTTGTTGTTGTGTTATTATTCTATCCAGGCTTTGCCCAGATTGTCGAAATCATGTTCCTGGATGAATGGCATGATGGCCGGCATGATTTTCTTCACAGGCGTGCACAGGAGCGACTCCTGCTCGTATTTCTCGCTGAAGAAGTGCGTCTTGGCGTTTATAGCGTGCAGCAGGTTTATCAGCAGCGATGCGATAATCAGGTATTTCACCAAGGAAACCACGCCGCCCAGCAGCTTGTTTGTGCTGCTGAGTATGGTCTTATCGACCGTCTTGCCTATCAGCCTGCCTGTCAGAACGCAGACCGTCACTGCGGCAACGAATATCGTCAGATAGGCGAGTATCATGGCCACATAATCAGCGCAACTGAACCAGACCACGAACTTCGGCGCTATGCCCGGAGCGAACAGTCTCGCCGCCAGCACACCGATTATCACGCTTATGATGGACGTGATTTCCTCGACAAGACCGTGCATCAGTCCCTTGATGACCGCGAATATGCAAATGCCTATGATTATAAAATCGAAGATGTTCATCTGTGTATAAAACAAGACAACGCCGCGCGAAAAACGGCGTTGTCCTGACTGTTTAAGTGTCTGTTATTCCAATTTTCTCTTTATCTCCTTAACCTCGTAAGCCTCGATTACGTCGCCCTCGGCTATGTCATTGAAGTTGTCGATGTTCAAACCGCACTCCTGACCCTTGGAAATGTCCTTGACGTCGTCTTTGTACTGCTTGAGTGAGCCAAGCTCGCCAGTGAATACAACGATGCCGTCTCGGATGACTCTGACTTTCGATGTTCTGTAGATCTTTCCGTCGGTCACGAAACATCCGGCGATAGAGCCGACCTTGCTTATCTTGAAGACTTGTCTTACTTCTGCAGTACCGGTGATTTCCTCGCGCAAGTCTGGAGAAAGCATACCTTCCATAGCGTCCTTCACATCCTCGATCGCGTCGTAGATGATAGAGTAGGTCTTTATCTGAACGCCTTCCTTGTCGGCTATGCGGCGCGCGCCCTGTGCTGGACGAACCTGGAAACCGATGATGATGGCGTTTGAAGCTGCTGCCAGCATGACGTCGGACTCCGAGATGGCTCCGACTGCCTTTTGTATGACGTTCACCTGGATTTCCTCGGTAGAAAGCTTTATCAATGAGTCTGACAACGCCTCTACAGAACCGTCCACGTCTCCCTTGACGATGACCTTCAGTTCCTTGAAGTTGCCCATTGCGATTCTTCGGCCGATTTCCTCCAGAGTTATCACCTTTGTTGTTCTCAGTCCTTGCTCTCTCTGCAGCTGCTGGCGCTTGTTAGTTATCTCTCTCGCCTCGCGCTCGCTGTCCATCACGTTGATGTTGTCGCCGGCCTGAGGAGCGCCGTTGAGTCCGAGCACCAATGCAGGTTCAGATGGTCCAGCCTGCTCGATTCTCTGGTTTCTCTCGTTGAACATGGCCTTCACTTTTCCGAAGTACTGGCCGGCTATCATTATGTCGCCAACTTTCAGCGTTCCGTTGCTGATGAGCACTGTTGACACATATCCGCGGCCCTTGTCGAGCGACGACTCGATTATCGTACCTGTGGCTTTTCTCTTAGGGTTAGCCTTTAACTCCAGCATGTCTGCCTCCAGCAGCACCTTTTCGAGCAGCTCTTTCACGTTCGTACCCTTCTTGGCAGAGATGTCCTCTGACTGGTACTTGCCGCCCCATTCCTCAACGAGGAAGTCCATAGCGGCGAGCTCTTCCTTGATTTTGTCAGGGTTCGCTCCGTCTTTATCGACCTTGTTTATGGCGAATACGATAGGCACGTTAGCTGCAACCGCGTGGCTGATGGCCTCCTTGGTCTGTGGCATGACGCTGTCGTCGGCCGCCACGATGATTATGGCGACGTCGGTAGCCTTGGCACCACGGGCACGCATGGCGGTGAACGCCTCGTGACCTGGGGTATCAAGGAAAGTGATGTGTCTGCCCGATGGCAGTGTCACGTTGTATGCGCCGATGTGCTGTGTGATACCTCCGGCCTCGCCGGCTATCACGTGCGACTTTCTAATGTAGTCGAGCAGCGAAGTCTTACCGTGGTCAACGTGTCCCATCACAGTCACGATAGGAGGTCTTGGCACGAGGTCTTCAGGTTTGTCCTCTTCCTCGTGTATTGCCTCTACGACCTCGGCAGAAGCGAACTCGGTCTTGTATCCGAACTCGTCTGCTACGATATTGATTGTCTCGGCGTCAAGTCTCTGGTTGATGGAAACCATTATGCCGAGCTTCATGCAAGTGCCTATTACTTCGTTCACTCCGACACCCATCATGACAGCCAGCTCGTTAGCTGTAACGAACTCTGTCAGTTTCAGAGTCTTTTCCTCGAGCATTGCCTTTTCTTCGAGCTCAGCCTGCTGCTGCGCGTTCTGCTCTCTCTTCTCTCTTCTGTACTTGGCGCCGCCCTTCACTTTCTTCTCTGTCAGTCTTGCCAGAGTCTCCTTCACCTGTCTCTGTACGTCCTCCTCGTTGATTTCGGTCTTGGCGTTGTTGGCAGGTTTGCCGTGCTTAGGGTTGTTACGTCTGTTGCCGTTGCCGGCGTTAGGGTTGTTTATGTCTATTCTCTCCTGACCGATTCTGGCTCTGTGCTTCTTGGCGCCGTTGGCGTTCTGTCTTGCCTCGCGCTCTTTTCTTCTCTCTTCCTTGCTCTTCTTGTCAGGGCGTGTCTTGTCGTTTATTGCCGATAAATCTACGACGCCGACCACCTTAGGACCATTCTTCAGAGCTGGGGTCTTTGTGGTGAATATTTCATCCTCGCCGTTGTTAGATGGAGATGCCTGTTCTGCTTTGCTTTCAGATTCTGCCGCTGGAGTTTGCTCCTTTGGCTCAGCCTTTGGCTCTGCGGCTTCTTTGTTCTTTTTGCCGTCAAGGTCAATCTTGCCGACTTGCTTGAACTTAGGCAGCTTGCTCTCGTCTATCTTAGTGACGATTTCCTCAGCCTCTTTCGCTTTTCTTGCGGCTTCGGCGGCCTTCTCGGCAGCCTCTTTCTCCTTCTTCTCGAGTCTTTCCTGGCTTTGGCGTTCTGCCTCTTTCTTCAGTTTCTTGTCGGTGTCAAATTCCTCCACGAGCAGTTCATACTGTTCGTCGGTTATCTTGGCGTTTGGATTCTGCTCCACATTCTCGCCCTTGGAGCTAAGGAACTCGACAATGGTGTCAAGTCCTACATTCAGGTCTTTTATTACTTTGCTTATTCTTATCGGCATATTTTATTTCTCCAATCTAAATTTCTTTTATGTTTCTCGCTGGAGTTTCACCTTGCGTCCAGCGATATTCTCTGCCTCGGCGGTATTACTCCTCGAACTCTGTTTTGAGTGTCTCTATCACGTTGTCGATAGTCTCTTCCTCGAGGTCTGTACGCTCCAAAAGTTCTTCTCTTGGGATAGCGAGCACCTGCTTAGCAGTGGCGCATCCTGCCTCCTTGAGTGTGTCGATGACCCACTCGTCGATTTCGTCCTTGAACTCGTCGAGGTAGATGTCGTCAGAATCCTGGTCGCTGAGCTCTCTGAACACTTCCAGGTCATAGCCTGTCAGTTGGCTTGCCAGACGGATGTTAGAACCGTTCTTGCCGATAGCCAGAGAAACCTCCTCAGGCTGCAGGAAGATGTCGGCTCTCTTTGCGTCCTCTTCCATTCTGATAGAAGAAATCTTCGCTGGTGCCAATGCTCTTGAGATGAACAATGTCAGGTTTGATGTGTAGTTTATCACGTCGATGTTCTCGTTGCCGAGCTCGCGCACGATGCCGTGGATTCTTGCGCCCTTCATTCCGACACAAGCGCCTACTGGGTCGATATGGTCGTCGTATGACTCAACTGCGACCTTGGCTCTCTCGCCAGGGATTCTCGCGATAGCCTTGATTGTTATCAGGCCGTCGTTGATTTCAGGAACCTCGATTTCGAACAGTCTCTGCAAGAACAGGTTAGAGGTTCTCGAGAGGATAATCTTAGGGTTGTTGTTCAGGTTGTCAACTCTCAGCACAACGGCTCTCACCATCTCGCCCTTGCGGTAGAAGTCAGAAGGAATCTGCTCCTGCTTAGGGAGAAGCATCTCGTTGCCCTCGTCGTCGAGCAGCAGCACCTCTTTCTTCCAAGTCTGGTAAACCTCGCCTGTGATTATCTGACCTACTTTCTCAGAGTACTTTGCGTAGAGCGCGTCCTTCTGCAGCTCCAGTATCTTAGAAGCGAGTATCTGACGCAGGTTCAGGATGGCTCTTCTTCCGAACTTCAGGAAGTCCACCTTGTCGGAATATTCCTCGCCGAGCTCGAAATCCTCGCCCAGGGCCTTCACCTCGCTGAGCGATATTTCTTTGTCTTTGTCCTGGAGGTCCTCGTCCTTAACTACGGTACGTGTTCTCCAGATTTCGAAGTTGCCCTTGTCCGGGTTGATGATGACGTTGTAGTTCTCGTCGCTGCCGAACATCTTGATGATGACGTTGCGGATTGACTCCTCCAGCACGCTCACCAAAGTAGAGCGGTCTATATTTTTCTGTTCCTTGAACTCTGCGAATGAGTCCATCAAGTTCAATGTTTCTTCTGACTTAGCCATTTTGTTTGTCTTATATCTATTGTTATTGTTTTTATATCTTGATTATGCTTTTCGTGTATTTCACGTCGGTGTATTTCAGGTCGATGTCCTTCTTCACCACGATTTTCTTCTTTGCGCCTTCCGGCTTCTCCTTTGTCTCTATCGTTATGACGAAAGAGTCCTCGTTTGCCGACTTCAGCGTGCCTTTCAGCTTCTCGCCTCCCTTGGTGAGTGTCTCCACCTCGGTGCCGATATTCTTGACATACTGCATAGCCACCTTGAATGGCGACGACAATCCTGCCGAGCCCACCTCGAGCGAGTAGTCCTCCTTCTCTCTGTCGAATTCGCCTTCTATCGCTCTCGTCATGTTCGCGCAGAAGTCAAGGTCCACGCCGTCCATGTTGTCAATCTCCACGACGATGTCGTTGTCCTTGCTTATCGTCAGGTCAGTCAGGAAGTACCCGCGGTCTTTGATGTAAGCCTCGCAAAATTCTCTAAGTTTCTCTATGTCAATCATATCGTATAAAATAAATAGGTGGACGTTTGCCCACCTATTCAACTATTCTGCTGCAAAGATATGTCATTTTTGTCAGTGTGCCAACACTTTAAACGTTTTTTTATTCAACTGGGTATATTGGCACTTTCACTTTTGTCTTTACGATGTATATCTCGCCTGCGTATTCAGGCAGCGCGCTTTTCAGCTCGTTCTTCAGGCTCTGTGCATCGGCGTTCGACTCGAAATCGCCGACTCTCACCTTCCAGAACGGTGTCTTGAACGAGGTGTACACGCTCAGTTCAGGGAATGCC
>CAMHCZ010000013.1 GCA_946183755.1 uncultured bacterium
TTGACAGCCTCAGCGCCGAAGCCATAAAGCAGATGGCGCAGTCCATGCTGATAGAAAAGAACCGCGCCGAGGTGATTATGATTCCTAAGGAATAAAAGCCAGATAGGGATATAAATACGAAAAAATGCCGGACAATCATAGGTTTCCATGTTGTCCGGCATTTTGTTATGTGCAAAACTCCAGGCTTCACACGAGGCAAAACTCTATCGTTTCTCCTCCTTTATCTGCTTCAACGCTTTGGCCATTTCGATGACATCATCCAAAGAGCCGCCGTCACTCTTAGGGTCGGCCATGAATGCCGCATTCTCTTTTTTGAAAAGTTCGGGATTGTCAGCCTTCACCCTTTCCCAGCAAAGATACATATACAATTCAAATTTGTCCTTGTCCTCTTCGGTCTTGATGGTGGTAATCTTTGACTCGTCAACTTTTGAACCATCGAACTTCTCGAAGGCATGATACGCCGTTACGATTTCTTCGGCCGTTGCCTTTTCGTAGTTCAGAATGATGGTTGCTATCGCATCGGCCACCTTGTTGACGTCCTTGTTCTCTCTAATGGTTTTGATTTGCCCAGCAAATGGGCCGTTACCGTCACCTGCCAATGAGACCATCGTTGCGCCGCAAATCATCAACGCAGCAAATGTTGAAAGTACTTTTTTCATCTTGTTCTTTGTTTTTTAGTGAGTTATAAATTAATATTAGCTTCTCTTTATCTTCCACTTTTCCTTTGTGTTAGCGTAATTGCTCCCCCTGCACTATAAACAACACGATTCTTATCCGCTTGAAATCCTTTCTTTTTCATCGCCTTAATCAAAGCATGCATAAAGAAGCCATGCGTGACTACAGCACAATTCTCATTACGGCTTACTACCAAACTTGCAAACTGTTCGGCTCTAATCGCAGTCTGTATCTTGTTTTCTGGCTGTCTTTTACTTCTTGTCAACCACTGCAGCCTTCCTAAAACATTCCAGAACCATAGTGGCATCTTAACCGCTGTGTCAAAGCCCGAACGGAGCGGAACCTCATTTATACTTGATGTCCTCTTGAAATCCACTTCACCAAATATCTTCTTAGCAGTTTGCAATGTCCTGTCCAATGTACTTATATAAATTGTTTGGACATCATTAACCACCGCATTTATGGGTGCCAAGTCAATTGGAGCACTATCATACAGTGCGCATTGCTCGTCAAATTCAACAGAAGAACACCACTTCTTCCAATTATGAAGCACCTTCCCATGCCTTATTACAACTATTCTCATTTCATCCCACACCGTTCAGATATATATCCAAAAGCCTTTTTATTACGATACAAACCTTTAAGCAGGTAGCATCTTTGATTATCAAGCATTTATAACATAAGCCATAAAGGAATATCACTGCCACAAATATAGTCAAGCACGGTTTAAAACCAAACAAAAAAGGAGACGCTTTCGCATCTCCGTTTTCTATCTTATGATGGCGTTTTGTCAAGAAACGGTTCTCAATGTACGCATGGCGTTGAGAACGGCAATCACCGTAACACCAACGTCGGCAAACACCGCCATCCACAATGTCGCAAAGCCCATGACGGCAAGCGCGAGCACAAGCAGCTTCACACCTATGGCAAACCAGACATTCTGACGGGCGATGCGTATTGTCCGGCGGGCGATGCGTATTGCCGTGGCTATCTTCGACGGCTTGTCGTCCATCAAAACCACATCAGCCGCTTCGATGGCCGCGTCGCTGCCAAGACCGCCCATCGCTATGCCAAGGTCGGCACGGGCAAGCACCGGAGCATCGTTGATGCCGTCGCCCACAAAGGCAAGAAACGTGTTTTTAGCTTTCCCGGCAAGCAGACGCTCAACGTGACGAACCTTGTCAGCCGGCAACAACTCCGTGTAAAACTCATTGATGCCAAGTCTCTGGGCCACATATCCGCCCACCTCCTTGCTGTCGCCGGTAAGCATTACCATTCTGGAAACGCCCATCCCGGACAGTCTTGAAATGGCATCGGAACTGTCGTCTTTTATCTTGTCGTTTATCACAATGTGGCCTGCATATTCGCCGTTGATTGCCACATGGATGATTGTGCCGACATGCGTGCAATCGTGCCATTTAGCACCGACACGCTCCATCATTTTGCCGTTGCCCACGCACACAACGTCGTCGCCGACTTTCGCCTGAATGCCGTGACCGGCTATTTCCTGAACATCGCTAACCGAGCAGCCGTCGGTCGCCTCGTCGGGGAACGCATCGCGGAGAGCGGCGGCAATGGGATGAGTAGAAAAATGCTCGACATGCGCGGCAAGGTGCAACAGACGACGCTCGTCGCACGCCTCGGGATGAACCGCCTCTACGGCAAACTGACCGTGAGTGAGCGTTCCTGTCTTGTCGAACACCACCGTGCCGACTTTCGCCAATGTCTCCATATAATTCGCACCTTTCACGAGAATGCCGTTTCGCGACGCTCCACCGATTCCGCCGAAAAACGACAGCGGCACGCTAATAACCAACGCACATGGGCAGGAAACAATCAGAAACGTCAGTGCCCGATAGAGCCACGTCGCGAACTCGTCAACGAAATGCCCGGAAATGACTGGTGGAATGAACGCAAGCACTATCGCAGCAAACACCACCACTGGCGTGTATATCCGCGCGAATTTAGAGATGAAGGTCTCGCTTTTCGATTTGCGTTCACCGGCATTCTCTACCAGTTCTATGATTTTGGAAACAGTGCTTTCGCCAAACGATTTTGTGGTGCGGACGCGAATCACGCCCGTCAAATTCACACAACCGGAAATCACCTCGTCCTCCACGGCTACTTCGCGAGGAACGCTTTCGCCAGTGAGGGCAACCGTGTTGAGCGACGAAGCGCCTTCAACCACAACGCCGTCCAGCGGAACTTTCTCGCCCGGCTTCACAACAATAATCTCGCCTACCGCAACGTGCTCAGGCTCAACAACCTCGACCGCCCCGTTCCGTTCCACGTTTGCCGAATCGGGACGGATGTTCATAAGATGGGCGATGCTTTCGCGGCTCTTGCCTTCGGCATAGCCTTCGAACAACTCCCCAATCTGGAAAAACAGCATAACGAACACCGCTTCAGGAAATTCCGTATCCGCACCGGGCAGAAAGCCTATGCACAACGCCCCGATGGTGGCAATCGCCATAAGAAAATGCTCGTTGAACGCCTCGCCGTGCATCAAGCCTTCGACGGCTTCCTTGAGCGTGTCGAAACCTATCAGCAGATAAGGAACCAGATAAACCAAAAGCAGCTGCCATGTGGCAAGATTGCAGTTCCGCTCAGTCAAAACCGCCGCCACAAGCAAAACCACCGTACAGGCTATCAGAATGATTTTCTCTTTCAGCCCGCCCTCTTCGTGATGATGATGTTCGTGGCAATGACAATGATGCTCCTCGTGGTTGTGTGAGCAGCAATCGTGATGATGTTCTTCGTGTGTCATATCCTTTGCATTTTAATTTTATGGTACAAAGTTCCGACAAAAGTCATGCAACCGGGTTGCAAAGTCAGCGCCCACGCAATTCGCACATTGCCGTCGAGCTGCAAACAAAAAAGGAGACGCTTTTGCATCTCCTTTTTCTATCTTATTTCAGATTGCTCTGTTACTTAACTTCCCAGATGTCGTTAGTCTCGAGAAGTTCCTCGAATGAGTGGTAAGGCTTCTTAGCCTTAACTTCCTCTATCTGCGCGTCAACTGCCTCGTCGTAAGTTGGAGCAGCCACATCACGGATAACTCCGAGAGCGATAGGGAAATCAGGACCTTCCATCATAGCGAGCTTCAGCTGCAGTGTGTTGTCCTCGCAGTGTGCGTCATGCACGAGGATGTCCTTCTCTGTCACTCCGTTCTCGCCTATCTTAACGACCTTCAGTCCGAATCCTTCCTGAACCAGACCGAACTCGTTGTTCTCGCCGAAAATCATTGGCTTGCCGTGCTCCAGATAGATCGCGTTCTTCTTTCTTCCCTCGTTGGTATAGACCGACTCGTGTGTTCCGTCGTTGAAGATAACGCAGTTCTGAAGAACCTCAGTCACCGAAGCGCCCTTGTGTGCGTACGCTGCCTTCAGCACCTCTACAGTGCCCTTGGCGTCGCTGGCTACGCAACGTGCGAAGAAGTGTCCTCTCGCACCGAAGCAGAGCTCTGCTGGGCGGAATGGGTCCTCGACTGTTCCGTAAGGAGACGACTTGCTGACGAATCCTCTTGGAGATGTTGGTGAGTACTGACCCTTTGTCAAACCGTAAATACGGTTGTTCAAGAGGATCATGTTCAAGTCTATGTTTCTACGGTTAGCGTGGATGAAGTGGTTACCTCCGATAGCCAGTCCGTCGCCGTCGCCGCTCACCTGCCATACGGTCAGGTTCTTGTTGCTTACCTTGCATCCGGTAGCTATCGCTGCGGCACGTCCGTGTATAGTGTTCATGCCGTAAGTCGCCATGTAGTGAGGCAGACGGCTCGAACAACCGATACCAGAGATTACCGCTATATCTTCAGGAGCCACACCTATCTCAGCCATTGCCTTCTGCAATGACGCAAGGAAAAAGTGGTCACCACAACCTGGACACCATCTTGGCTGTCCTTTCTTATAATCTTGTGCTGTGAATTCGCTCATCTTTTTTGTCTTTAAATCGTGATACTTATTTGTCGTAAATCTTGTTGAAAGCGTCAACCAGCTCTGATACTACAAATGGCTGACCCTTAACCTCGTTGAACTGGTAAGGAACGAATCCGTCCACCTTCATGCGCAGATAACCAGCGAACTGTCCTAAGTTCTGCTCTGCGACTACGACTTTCTTGTATTTCTTCAAAACCTCTGAAGTATTCTTTGGCAGTGGGTTGATGAACTTGAAGTGAGCCAAAGCCACCTTCTTGCCGGCTGCTCTCATCTCGTCCATCGCTGCGTGCAAGTGTCCGTATGTGCCGCCGAATCCGACGAGAAGCAACTCTGCGTCGTCCTTGTCGCCAAGAACCTCTACGTCTGGAACTGCGATTTTCTCAACCTTCTCGGCACGCAGACGACACATCAGGTCGTGGTTCTCAGGGTTTGTTGAGATTGCGCCTGTGGCATTGTCCTTCTCCAGACCGCCGAGTATGTGAGCGAAGCCCTTGCGTCCAGGCACAGCCCAATATCTCACGCCGTTCTCGTTTCTCATATATGGAGTCCACTTGCCCTTGAGTTCCTCTGGAACGTATGGAGGAACGATTGATGCCAAATCGGACATCTTAGGGAGCTTGAATGCGCCTGAACCGTTAGCGATGTAAGCGTCGGTCATCAGAACAACCGGAGTCATGTGCTCCAAAGCTATCTTGCATGCCTGATAAGCAGCGTCGAAACAGTCGGTTGGCGATGTTGCGGCGATGACTGGCATAGGAGACTCTCCGTTTCTTCCGTAAAGCACCTGAAGCAGGTCGGTCTGCTCAGACTTTGTAGGAAGTCCTGTCGCAGGTCCGCCTCTCTGCACGTCCATAACAACCAATGGCAACTCAAGAATGACTGCCAAGTTGATAGCCTCAGACTTCAAACAGATACCTGGTCCTGAAGTCGATGTACATCCCAATGCGCCAGCGAATGAGGCTCCGAGCGCAGAAGAGCATCCTGCGATCTCGTCCTCGCACTGCACTGTTGTCACGCCAAGAGACTTGTGCTTAGACAACTCGTGAAGAATGTCGGTAGCAGGAGTGATAGGATACGAGCCGAGGAACAGTCTCAGTCCAGCCTTCTCGGCTGCCGCGATAAGTCCGTAAGCCGTAGCCTTGTTACCAGTGATGTCCATGTATCTTCCTGGCTCCTTGTGCTTCGACTCTATTCTGTACACGTTAGCTACAGAGCTGTGTGTGTTAGCGCCGTAGTCGTAACCTGCTTGTATAACCTTGATGTTAGCCTCTGCCACGCCTGGCTTCTTTGCGAACTTCTCCTTCAGGAAGTTGAACGCGATGTTCAGGTCGCGGTCGAACAGATAGCAGACAAGGCCCAGAGCGAACATGTTACGGCACTTCAGCATCGCCTTAACGTCCATTCCAGAGTCCTTCAGGCAGTCCTTAACCATAGTGGTGATTGGGCATGCGATTACTCTGTCTGCATCAATATTCATTTCTGCCAATGGGTCATTGGTCTTGAACTGAGCCTTCTCGAGATCTTTCTCCTTGAAGCTGTCAGTGTCTATGATTATAGCTCCGCCTGGCTTTGCGTAGCGGTACTGTGTCTTGAGAGCCGCTGCGTTCATAGCCACAAGCACGTCGCACTTGTCGCCTGGAGTATATACCTTGCCAGCGCCGATGTGCACCTGGAAACCAGAGACGCCAGTGAGCGAGCCCTGTGGAGCACGTATGTCGGCTGGATAGTCTGGGAATGTGCTTATGCTGTTTCCCACTGTTGCCGAAATTGTAGAGAAGATGTTACCAGCCAGCTGCATTCCATCGCCGGAGTCGCCGGAGAAACGCACTGCAACTTGGTCTAGTTCCTTAATTTCTAATTTTTCTGCCATAGTTGATTTGTTTATAATTCTTTCAGGGCACAAAAATACAAATTATATGTTATAAGTACACACGACTTGTATTAATATGCGTTATTTCAGTGTTTTGCTTATTAATTTGCGTATATATATGCATAAAAACAAACAGGATTTGCATTTTCTGCAAACCCTGCTCGTTTTTTTATGGGTAATCCACACACTCCTCTGTGTTATCTGGAGTGCATCGCCTTTGCTGTTAAAATAACTTTTTACTTCACAAACTCCTTTTCGAAGCTTCCGTCGCTGAACTTCACTATGTTCACGCCCTTAGTCGGAGCGTTCAGCGGTCTTCCGTTTATGTCGTAGCGCGCGGTCTCCACGATGCTTTCCTCTGCTTCTGGCGCTGCTGTGGCTGCGTCGCCGGAGGTTCTAAACTCGCCGGTGTACTCATTGACGGTCGCAGCTCCGTTCTTAGCCTTCAGGTCGTATGCGTAGTCGGTTCCGCTGTTCAGCCCTGTCACGGTGAACTGGTAGCCTTCCGCGCTCGCTCTGAGGTTAGGGAAGTTCAGGTTTATCAGCCTGCCTTGTCCATCGAATGTGAGCGAGCAGAACACTTCGTCGTTTCTCGTTATTGTCAGAGTGTAGGTGTCTGCGCTCGCGTTTTCCGGCCATGTGAACAATGCCGTATTGTCGGTAGTCGTGATGCTTATATCGCCTTCGTTCTCTACCGTGGTCTTTTCCGCCTCGGTCGCTGTTTGTATGTAGTTGGCTGTGTATTCTGCGTTTTGGCTTGCAGCCGCTATGGTTGGACTCCAGCCGTTGAATGTGAATGTGTAGCCAGCTTCGTCAGGTCTTGTAGGCTTCTCGCCGTCGAACGCAGGCACTTCGCCGTAAGAGACTTCGCTTGTCTTTATCACTCTGCCGTCCCAGTTCTTCCATGTTATCATGTACTTGTCCTGCTCTCCCTCAATGAATATCGCAGTGTACGTCTTGTTTCCGTCCACAGTCACATATCTTGGGTTCTCGTCGTTTCCGTCAGCCCACTGTGCGAAAACATAGCCCGGTTTTGCGTTGGCAACAAGTGTGACGATTTCGCCGTCCTCATATATTCCGCCTCCGCTTGCACTTCCTTGCGATGCGCTAGCTATGGTCTTTAAGGTGTAGAGCGCAACGAAGTTTGCGGTTATATCGATGTCTTTCGTCACGGTTATCTCTCTGGATGCATCCATCACGCCATCACTCCATCCTTTGAAGCGATAACCTTCGTTTGCAGTTGCTGTCAATTGTACAGTAGTGTTGTATTCATAAACCCCATCACCGGTTACAGTTCCTGCATCGGAAATGTTCTTGTTTATGAATACATAGTGCTCGTCTATCGCGAATACGGCAGTGAAGGTGCTGTCTTGTGTCACCTGTACAGTTCTTGGATTTTGGGTGTTATTGTCGTTCCATTTCACAAAATGGTAGTGCTCGCTTGGCGTAGCCGTTATTTGTAGCGGTCCTTTCCTGAATATGCCGCCTTCTGTTACTGTGCCGCAATTTTCATTACTTACATTTGTTTTTACTTCAAAAGTGCAATTTCCATATACGATAGAAGAATATCGAGTGATTGCACCTTTAAAATAATCGTATCTGTTACAAGGAACAATAATGCTCGTTAGTCCCGTACTGCCATCGAACACATTCGCTCCTACAGAGTATTCTTCCCCATTGAAGTCTTCCGGCAGCGCTATATCTCCTCCGTTGCCAGTGTATTTCACCAAGGTTTTATCTCGGTCGGAAAATACGAAGTCGCCAATGACCGTCTTGCCGCCATTACAAACATAGTCCGCATAATAAGCTACATAGCCGTTTCCTGAAGTTCCTTTTTTGATGTTTAGCTCTGACTTATTTATAACTTCTTTAAGTCCTGTGCACCCAGAAAATGCAGAGTTTCTAATAGTTGTCACGCTGTTGGGGATAGTGACGCTTGTCAAGCCCGTACAATCTTTGAATTTAGAACTACCGATATTTGTTATGTTATTTCCTATTGTTATATTAAGAAGGCTGTTCGTAAAACTAATTGCATCAAGAGCTGCCTGAGAATTTATATCTGCTGTTTCAATGTTATCGCAACCAGAGAATGCATAATCTCCAATACTCGTCACACTGCTTGGGATTATGATGCTTTTAAGTCCGTTGCAATTAAAGAATGCACTATATCCGATATGCGCCACATTGCTAGGGATTGTGATGCTTGTAAGTCCACCGCAACCATAGAACGCACTTTCTCTTATGCTTGTCACATCATCAGGGATAACGCTGTTATTGCATCCCAAGATTAGTGCTTTTTCACTTTTTTCTATCAAGCAGTTGCCAGCGCTGTAATATTCCGTGTTGCCACTCTCTACTGTTAATGTTTCAAGCCCGCTGCAGCCATGGAATGCATCCCAGCTAATGGACGTCACACTGTTGGGCAGTGTTATACTTACAAGTCCAGAGCAGCTATAGAACGCTTCGCGACCTATGCTTTTCACACCAGCAGGGATGTTGACGCTCGTCAATCCTGTACAACCATGGAACGCGCAGAGTCCAATACTCGTCACACCATCAGGAATGACGCTGTTCTTGCATCCTAAGATTAGTGCTTTTGAACTTTTCTCTATCAAGCAGTTGCCAGCGCTGTAATATTCCGTGTTGCCGCTCTCTACTGTTATTGTTTCAAGTCCACTACAGCCATGGAATGCATCATTCCCAACGCTCGTTACTCTGCTCGGGATGGTCACGCTTGTGAGACCGCTGCAATCAAAAAACGCAGAATCTCCGATGCTTGTTACACTATTAGGAATGGTTACGCTTGTCAATTCTGTGCATCCATAGAATGCGCCCCATTCTATCCTCGTCACGCTGTAGGGCGTTCCATTATACGTTGCTGTCGAAGGAATTGTTATGTTTCCTGAATATTTTGCATAGTTGAAGTCACTTGTTACACTTGCCGTTTGGGTGCTTGCGTTTAAGTCGTAGTAGATTCCATCCACTAATGTTTGCGCCCACAGCCCTGTGGAGCAAAGCAGCATACACACTGTCGATAAAATAAGGCGTTTCATGGTATTGGAGTTTAATTGGTTAAGCAAAAAATCTATCCAATCTCGCCCTACACTAATTAAATAAACCAAGGCTCACCTATGGGCAAAAAAAGCGCGGGTTCGATTGCTCGTCCCGCTTATTGAGGCCTTCGCATTGCCCTGAGAACTGAACGAGCAACGCAGAAGCCCACGCATTATGAAAGTACACCCTCCCCAGAGGGTATAAACTCACCACATGAGCATCTACCGTTGCTTTGTTCTTTTGTTCTCAATGAAGTTTGCGAAGTTTCAATAAGCAAAAGACACAAAGCGTTAGTAAACGCTTAATTAATATGTAGCGTCACTCCCCATCCACTTTCCCTTAGGCAAGCTTCTGCTGAGAGCAACGCAACAAATATAACTATTTTGTTTTATTCAATATTATCCAATAAAATGTTTTTCAGCAGTGCGAAAAAACACAATACTACGTTAAATAAAAAAGGCGAGGTTGCCCTCGCCTTATCTTGTTTACATATCAATTTCTTTAGAATTCCGCGTTCTTTGGTGTTCGTGGGAAAGGTATCACGTCCCTGATGTTCTGCATACCAGTCACGAAAAGAATCAGACGCTCGAAGCCAAGACCGAAGCCTCCGTGAGGACAGCTTCCGAACTTTCGTGTGTCGAGATACCACTTGTATGTATCCAGCTCCATTCCTCTCGCTTTTATCTCGTTAGTCAGCTTCTCATACGACTCCTCACGCACACTTCCGCCGATTATCTCGCCGATGCGTGGGAAAAGCACGTCTGTTCCCTGCATTGTCTTGCCGTCGGCGTTTTTCTTCATATAGAATGCCTTTATCTCGCTTGGGTAGTCGGTCATTATAACCGGACGCTTGAAGTACTCCTCCACGAGGAAACGCTCATGCTCGCTCGCCAAGTCCATGCCCCAGCCTGTGACAGGGAACTCGAACTTGTGCCCCTTAGCCTGAGCCTCTTCCAGTATCTTCACGCCCTCAGTGTATGGCAGACGCACGAAGTCCTCCTTGACTACAGAGTGGAGAGTGTCCAAGAGTGTAGTGTCAATCATCTTGTTCAGGAATTCGAGATCGTCCATGCAGTTGTCTAACGCCCACTGCACACAGTACTTGATGAAGTCCTCCTCCAAGTCCATGAGGTCGTCCTTGTCTATGAAGGCAACCTCTGGCTCTATCATCCAGAACTCAGCCAAGTGGCGAGGAGTGTTGCTGTTCTCGGCACGGAATGTCGGTCCGAAAGTGTAGATGGCTCCAAGCGCAGTGGCTCCGAGCTCACCCTCGAGCTGACCGCTCACTGTCAGGTTTGTCTTCTTGCCGAAGAAATCCTTGTCGTATGCCACGTCGCCATCAGCGCCAGTGCGCGCAAGGTCAAGCGTAGTCACCTGGAACATCTCGCCTGCGCCCTCGGCATCGCTCGCTGTGATGATAGGCGTGTTGAAGTAATAGAATCCGTGCTCGTGGAAATATCTGTGGATGGCGATTGCCATGTTGTGGCGGATACGCATCACTGCTCCGAATGTGTTTGTGCGGAGACGAAGATGAGCTATCTCGCGCAGGAACTCCATTGAGTGTCCCTTCTTCTGCAGTGGGTACTCATCCGGATTAGCCTCGCCGTAAAGCTCGATGTCGCTTGCCTGAATCTCGACAGACTGGCCTGCGCCCTGCGAAGCCACAAGCTTGCCGACAACGCTAAGGCATGCGCCTGTGGTTATCTTCTTCAGCAGCTCGGCGTCGAAATTCTCGACGTCAACCACCACCTGCACATTCTTAATAGAAGAACCGTCATTCAAGGCTATGAAATTCACATTCTTATTGCCTCGCTTTGATCTTACCCAACCTTTTACATTCACAGTCGTGTCGACAGCAGGCTGCTTAAGCAGATCCGCTATCTTAGTTCTTCTAATGCTTTCCATTTTTGTCTTATTATTTTATTGAGTTTCAGGTCGCAAATATAAATATTTTTCCGCTTGATTATCATTCATAGGTAAGTCGCATGCCCAAAATAAAAGCATTTTGACATTAAAAATATTTCTACTGCGATATTTTAATATTTATTCTTGCCGGAAATCTTCCTTTGGTCTAAAAAATTAAAGCCATCGTGCATCCGCATGATGGCTTTAATTATCTATTAGCTATAAAACTTATTTCTTCTTGCCGTAAGCACCCTGGTCGCCGAGTCTTGTCATAGCGCAACGGAAACCGATGTCGCTTGTTGACTTGCCCTGGTCAAGATATCTTCTCTGTGAAGGGTTGAGCCAGAATGCTCTGTCCTTCCAAGAACCACCCTTGTAAACTCTTGAGCGGTTTGTAACCTTTGAAGAAAGGAGACCTTCTGCGTTCTCATCTGGGTCATACATGAGTCTTGTTGCCTTCTCTGGGTCAACAGGAGTCTTCCATGACTCTGAGTTCATGCTCGAACGAGCATCACCATCACCGTAGTTACGAACATCGTACTTAGTGTACTTGCCTACGCTGTCTCTCTCAGCTGGGATTACGTACTTAACACGTCCGAGGCTGTCGATAACTGGAACAAGGACTTTCTTTCCTTCCTGAGTATTCTCGTTGAGGATAGGAGCCTTGTACTCATTACCACGGAATGAGTTGTACTCTTCCTCCTGCTCGCTTGTCAATGCACGATAAACGTCCATTACCCACTCGTTAACGTTACCTGCCATGTTGTACAGACCGAAGTCGTTTGGCCAGTAAGCATCTACTCTGTTAGTGATAGTAGCCTGATCGTTGAGCTTGCCGCCCATACCCATCATGTCCCCTCTACCTCTCACATAGTTAGCGAGCATCTCGCCTCTATATTTCTTGTCTGGGTTTCTCATCTGGTGACCAGACCATGGGAACTGCTTCTTCTCGCCTGAGTTCTCCTCGCCATCTCTTGCAGTGATAGCGTATGCTGCGTACTCCCACTCAGCCTCTGTTGGGAGACGGAAGTCAGGGAACATAAGACCATCGCTCATGTTGACTTTTCTGTTCTCACCGTAGAGGTCAACCTTAGGACGCTTTCCTTCCTCTGGCTGATACTCAGAGCTCATCATATACTTTCTTGTGTTGAAGACGATGTTGTTTCTAACCTCGTCAGCATCCTCGTTATCCTTAACACCCTCGAAGTCTGGCAGTGTTATGATACCTGCGTTAGCGAGAATCAACTCGTTAGCACGGTCGGTACGCCACTGGCAGTAGTCGTTTGCCTGCTCCCAGCTAACACCTACAACAGGATAGTCGTTGTATGCTGCGTGAGTGAAGTAGTACTCAACATAAGGCTCGTTGTAAGCCAACTCTGTACGCCAAACCAATGAGTCTGGAGTTGCCTTTGCGATTACTTCTGGATAGTTGTGCATAACCAGTCTCATCCAGTGCAGGTACTCGTTCCAGTTCAAGTTGCTTATCTCAAACTGGTCCATATAGAATGAGCTGACAGTCACACGACGTGGAACGTTGTTCCAGTCGCCAGGTATGTCTTCCTGAGTACGTCCCATTGTGAATGTACCACCTTCTACGAAGACCATTCCTGGAGGTGTCTGCTGCTTATAATCTGTTATCACTTCAAAACCGCCGGTAGACTTGTCATTGTACGCCCAACCGGTGACATTAGAGACTTCCTTCTTGTTGCTACAAGCTGAAGCCAACGCCATCACAGATACGAGAACGGCTGTTTTTGTAAATAAGTTTACTTTCATAGCTATAAAGACTTGTTGTTAATTTCTTTTAGGTACTAATATAACTCTGCTTTCTTCGTTTTATTGCGTCAGACTAAAAACTTTTCTTTTGAGTCTGACTGCAAAGATAATTATTTCCACATTATTGATTACTCAAAAGTGGAAAAATTTATAAATTTGTGAAAAAGTTTGATTATTTCATAAGTCATAGAGGACGGCATTTGCAAGCCCCTCTCGATTGAAATAACGTATGAACATTTAAAATATTGTGTCTATGGGCATAGAATTCGGAATAAAGGATATAATTGACATTTTGCTTGTCGCATTTCTCATGTACCAGACATACATGCTGCTAAAGGGGACCAATGCGGTGAACATATTTGTCGGCATCATTGCTTTCGTGGTATGCTGGTTTCTTGTTTCATACGTGTTCAAGATGCAATTGCTGGGAGCCATCCTCGACAAGGTGATGAGCGTGGGAGCCATAGCGCTGATTGTAATTTTCAAGGACGAGATAAGGCGCTTTTTCTCTTTAATAGGAAGCAAGAGGAAACTGAGATTCCTGAAATGGTTTTACTCCAAGACTAACGACAACTCCATAAAAGCATTGACGGCAGACGAAATCAAGCAGATAGCCTGGGCGTGCAGAGACATGTCGTTCAACAAATGCGGCGCGCTGATAGTGATACAGCAGAAGGCCGACCTGTCCAACTACGCAAAGACCGGCGAGACCATCAACTCCAGCATCTCGTCAAGACTGATACAGAACATATTCTTCAAAAACAGTCCGCTGCATGACGGAGCCATGATAATCTCCGACAACCGCATAGACTCGGTGGCTTGCATCCTGCCTGTCTCGCAACGGCTCGACATACCGAAAAGCCTTGGATTGAGGCACAGAGCCGCGCTGGGCATCACGGAAAGAACAGACGCCATCGCCATTGTTGTGTCCGAAGAGACCGGAGGCGTGTCGTACATGCAAAACGGCAAGGTGGAGCTGGACGTGACCATAGAGCAGCTGACACGCGTGCTGTCCGGCGAGGATTTATAATACGCTACTGCTTAGGAGCCATCACCACAAGGGGAACAATCATCTCCTCCATGGACACGCCGCCGTGCTGGAACGTGTCCTTATAATAACTCACATAATAATTGTAGTTGTTAGGATAGGCGAAGAAGTCGTCGCCAGTGGCGAAGATGTAAGCCGAGCTAATATTAGGCGACGTGAGTCCGACCTTCTTTGGCTGAAGCACTTCAAGCACGTCCTTCTTGCTGTAGCCGAGGTTCTTGCCCACCTTATACCTTAGATTCACATTCGTGGCCTTGTCGCCTACGACCTTTATAGGATTTTTCACCCTGATAGTGCCGTGGTCTGTTGTCAGAACGACCTTATAACCCTTGCTGGCGATGGCCTTGAACAACGCCTTCGCTGAAGAATGACGGAACCACGACTGCGTGAGCGAACGGTAGGCGGACTCGTCCTTAACAAGCTCGCGCATCATCTTGCTGTCGGTCTTGGCGTGCGATAGCATATCCACAAAGTTCATGACACACACGTTGAGCTCATTGCCTCCGAGCTCGTCGATTTTCCTGATGAGGTTCTCGCCAAAATCCGAGTTGTTTATCTTGGCGTATGAATGATTGTACTTCTTGCGGAAACGCTCGAAGACGGTGCCGAGCAGTTCTTCCTCCTTCATGTTCTTGCCTTCGTCCTCTTCCTCGTCAACCCAGTACTGCGGATACAGTTCCTGAATCTGCGCCGGAGTCAGTCCGCTGAATATTGCGTTCCTCGCATATTGTGTGGCTGTAGGCAGAATGCTGAAGTAAGCGTCTTCGCTGTCGATGGTGAAGTATTCCGCTACATCGTCGCGTATAGACAGCCACTGGTCGTATCTGAAATTGTCGATGACAATCATAAACACCTTGTCGCCATTGTCAAGCATCGGGAACACGACTTTCTTCATGATGTCGTGGCTCATCATAGGCCTGTCGGCGCTGGCGATCCAGCCTTCGTATGACTTGGCTACGAACTTCGCGAACGCGTTGTTGCCCTCGGACTTCTGCATCTGAAGAATCTCCTTCATGTCGTTGTCAGCCTCATCCAACTCCATCTCCCAGTGCAACAGACGCTTGTAGAGCGCCTTCCAGTCGTCGGCCGTGCGGCACTCGTCTATCTGCATACCGATTTTCGGGAACTCCTGACGATAGGTGTTGGTCGTCTGGTCGCTTATGATGTCCTTTTGGTGTATGTGCTTCTTGAGCGTAAGGATTATCTGCTTGGGATTGACCGGCTTGAGCAAGTAGTCGGCTATCTTGTTACCTATGGCCATGTCCATGATGTCCTCCTCCTCGTTCTTGGTTATCATGACCACCGGAATCGACGGCCTGATGTCCTTTATCCTCGCCAATGTCTCAAGACCGCTGAGACCAGGCATATTCTCGTCGAGGAAAATTATGTCGTAGATGGAATTGGCGCACATCTCTATGGCGTCCTGACCGTTCGACGCGCTCTCCACCTCATAGCCCTTGTCCTGCAGGTACAGGAAATATGGTTTCAGCAAATCCTGCTCATCGTCTATCCAAAGTATCTTGCTCATTGATAAAACTCCTTATCACTTTAAATAATGTTCTCTGTTGAATTTCTCATATCCGTCGAAGTCGGCTGTGCGGACAAGCTCCTCCTTGTTCTCGGTGGAGATTATGGCGTTTCTGTACTGCACCTTCTGCAGAGGAGCGAACATCTGCCTTTCTCTCAACGCGCCGAACATGTAGTTCTTTGCCTCGTAGGCATTCATGAACTTCTCTACCGTCACGACCGCCTTGTCCTCGAATCTGTAAATCTTGACCTGCAGACGTGCTCCGCCGTAATACATCGAGTTGTAACGCTCTATCAACGACTTCAGCCTGTCGTAATCCACTCCTGTTCCGGTTATGAGAATCGCGTACTCGTGTGTCGCCAGCAGGTCCTCGGTGTATTTGCCTTCCTGCGGCACGACTCTTATTATGCCGTCGTCCTTCTTTGCCGCTTCTTCCTTGTCTTTGCCTGCGGCTTCATCCTTCTTTGCCTCCGCCTTATTCTTGCCGTCCTTGTCCTTAGACTTCTTCTGCTCCTTATTGTTCTGATTGTTCAGTTCCTCGGCTGCCGCCTCGAGCAACTCGCGCTCAAGCCTTGCCTCCTCGGCTTTCTCGTCGGCCTCCTTAGCCAGTTTCTCGGCAGCCAGAGCCGCGTCCACAAGACTTCGTCTCTGCGCCTCAGCTGAAGCAAGGTCGATGTTCTCGGCCTTTCTCAGCGGCAATATGCTGTCGTTGTAATATGTGAGATAGTCGTCGAAGCTTCTGCCGTGTCTGAGCAATATAAGGTTGTGGGCGGAGATGATGACCGCCTTGCAGGAATCCGTACCAACGTAACGCTTGAGCGCCGCATCCTGCTCGATGTTGGCGATGTACCAGAACGCCTCGTTCATGTCACCCAACGAGCTGACCATAAGCACATTGCTCTCTGGTGCGAATTTCTCTTTCGTTATGTCGAAGTCCTTGACGATGAAACCGCCGAAGTTGTACGACGCCACGTCGAACATCAGAGCGTTCTGATTAAGCTGGTTGTCGGTTATGAGCATGACGTTGTGCGGCTCGCGCCTGTCGATGGTGAACTGCAGCGTGTCAACGTTCTCCACCAACTCCTCAACCGCAGCCTCTCTCATAGCGAGAATCGAACCGTGTGTCGAGCCGTACTGCACTCTCCTGCCCTGCTGATAGAGCGCCAGCATGCTCTTGGCCATAGCGCTGACGTCGCTCTCCGGATATTCGGTCACAAGCTCCTGCATGCCCTTCTCGAAGCCGTCGTTGTCGCCGTTCTTGCCCTTGCTCAACGCATCGACGAACAGCATCTTCGGCATCAGAGGAGACAACGGGAAGTTCTCCTTCAGCGTCGCGTAATTAGCCGCAACTGTGTCGAACGAATTTCTTGTGTATGCGTAATATGCCTGCTGATAAAGCGAGTCCTGCATCTCCACCATCATCGCCATCTTGCGCTTGTAGTCAGGGTCTTTCAGCACCTTGGCGTATGACGACTCCGGATACTTGCGCACAAGCTGCGAGCGGTACCAGTTGGCTGCGCTCTCGTCGCCTTTCTGCAGGTTCATCTGGAACATCATGAAGTAAGCGTCAGGCAGACGGCGGTCTCTTGGGAAGCGTCTTTCCAGCTCCTCGAATGTCTTTATCGCCATCGGCAGGTCCTCAAGCTTGTCCTCGTAGATGCCGCCCATGGCATAGAGCGCATCGGCTATCTGCTCGTCGGACTTCTCCATCTGTCCCGGTGTCAGCGGCAACTGTGATATATAGTAATCGACGTTGGTGTTCACGTTCGACTTTATCTCGCTCTTCTCGCCGTTGCCGTCCTCGCTCATCTCTTCGGTCAGCAGCTCGCCGTCCTCCTCATCGCCGTAGTCGCTGTCGTTGCTCATGACGGCTTTGTTGGTCCTTCGCCAGTTGTCTTCCAAAGCACGGATGCCCCATTTCTTCTGGAACTCGCCCTTGCCCGCCGCCACAAGCTGCGGATTGTAGAAATACCATCCCTTGCCGCCAGCGGCTGGTGTCAGCACCGCACCGAAAGCGCCTGCGCTGCTTGACTGCGACGAAGCCAGCTTCGCTTCCTCCTCGGCTTTCTTGCGAGCCTGTTCCTCCTGTTCCTGAAGTTTCTTTATGTGGGCCTTTATTGCAAGGTTTCTCTCGCTCTCGCTCATCCGCGCCAGGCGCTGCACGCTGTCCTGAGTCACCACCACGTCGTAGTGCTGCGCCAGCTCGCCGAGTATCAGGCTTCGCTTGGACACACGCAGATAGTCGTCATCCTCAGCCGGCATGAGGCTTGCCGCCTCGGTGTAGAGCGGCTGGGCGAGTATGTACTCGCTGTCGTTGTAGTACAGGTCGCCGAGCGAGACGAGGGCGCGCACTTTGTCCGAGCCGTTGAGCTTGCTCTTCTCTATCGCCAGTTTGTAGTTCTCTATGGCCTTGTCCTTCTGCTCGGCGTTCATATAGATTTCGGCTATGGCGACGTAGATTTTGTCTAAACCTTCGGCGTAGCGCTCGTTCTTAGCCATGCGCTTGAGCTTCTTGACCGCCTTCTCGGTGTTCTGCCAGTCGGACACGGCGTAGCCCACCTTTGAGTTGAACGTCATGTCGAAGTTGGAGCTGTGGCGATATGCCTTCTTGTAATATTCCTTAGCGTCGAGGTCGTTCTTGTTCTTCTGGCTGAGCTGCGCGAGCACGTAGTAGTCTCTCGTCTTCTGCTTCTTGTATCGCTCGCCGCCGATGGCTGCCCTCAGCAGTTCCTCCGCCTGCTTGTACTCGTTTCTTTTGAGCGCCAGGTCCGCCTGCGCCGATGCGAATTCGCTCTGCTGGCGGTTGGTGAGCGGCGCGCGCTCGAGTTTCGTGAGTATGTCGTCGGCGTCGTAGAGCCAGTCCATCTCCGCATAGCAACGCGCGAGCCAGATGTTTGCCTCGGTCACACGCTTAGGCTCCTGTGTGAAGTGCTTGGTGACGTAGGTGAATGTGCCGACAGCGCCGAGGAAGTCGCCCTTGTGGAACTGCGCCTTGCCGTGCAGCAGCCAGACCTTGCCCATCTGGGGGTTGTACTCCTCCTTCTTCATGAACTGCACGTACTTCGGGTCCTTCGCCTTGCTTGCCTTTTTCTTCGGCTTTACTCTTATGGAATGGAGTTTCTCCGCCTTGGTCGCTTTCTCTATAGCCCTGTTCATCTGCGATAGGCAGAGCGATGTGTCGGCGTGGTTGCTTATCGGGTACAGGGGGATGACTTTCGTGTAGTCGTCCTTGCCGCCGGCGTAGAGCAAGTTGATGCCTTCCTTGTAGCTCTCCTTGCCGTTGAAGTGGACGTTGTAACGTGTCGTCAGCGAGTGGTAACGCCTTGTCACCCAGTTGTTTTTCTTGGCACACGACGCGAGCGTCAGCACAGCGAGCGCAATAGTCAGCAGGCGTGTCATTTTAGAGGCGGCTTTTGTCGTGTTCATTCTGTTTGTCAGATGGTTTGTAAATCTTACAAAAGTAATCACTTTGCATAATACTTCAAAAAATCGTAATGCGTTGACCTTTCTCTCTTTATGTTTAAATAACAATTCATATTCATGCGAAATTAAAATGCGCGCAGCCCTTCCAACTATTCGGCAAAATGACTATACTTGTGAATGCTTTCCAGTGAAAGCTATAACCTTTAGAAAAACACACCTATGGCAAGAATAATAAAGCAAGGCACTTGTGGAAAAAACGGAGATAACCTAACCTGGACTTTAGACAACGAAGGACTGCTCACTATAAGCGGGGAAGGAAAAATGAATAATTATTTTTCTGGACTCCCTTTTTTCCCCGACTCCCCATTTAAGAATAACACAAATATCACAAAAGTTAAGATTTCGCATGGCGTGACAAGCATTGGAAACGAAGCATTCTCAGAATGCGAAGCGCTGACAAGCATCGAGATTCCGAACTCGGTGACAAGCATTGGAAATTATGCGT
>CAMHCZ010000014.1 GCA_946183755.1 uncultured bacterium
AGGAGCAGCCTCCAGAGCCTTGCGGATCTCCTCGACTGACAATGGTCTCTCTGTCTCGAACCAAACGCTCTCAGAGTGGCTGCGCAAAGAAGAAACGCGTACACAAGTGGCTGATGTGCGGACATCACTGTGCATGATCTTGCGAGTCTCGTTGTACATCTTCATCTCCTCCTTAGTGTAGTCGGTCTCAGTCATCTTGTCAATCTGAGGGATTACGTTGTAAGCCAGCTGGTGAGGGAACTTCTCGATAGTCTTAACCTTGCCGTCGGAAAGCATCTCTCTGTACTGAACCTCGAGCTCAGCCATGGCTGCGGCACCTGCGCCGCTCGCGCTCTGGTAGCTTGAGATGTGGATTTTCTTGATGTGGCTCAGCTTCTCGATAGGCTGGAGCACAACAACCATCATGATAGTTGTGCAGTTAGGGTTGGCGATGATGCCGCGTGGACGGTTGAGAGCATCCTCGGCGTTGCACTCTGGCACTACCAATGGCACATCGTCGTCCATACGGAAAGCCGATGAGTTGTCGATCATCACTGCGCCGTACTTAGTAATATCCTCGGCGAACTCCTTAGATGTTCCTGCGCCAGCCGAAGTGAACACGATATCTATATCCTTGAATGCATCGCCATGAACGAGTTCCTTAACAGTGTACTTCTTGCCCTTGAATTCATACTGGGTTCCTGCACTGCGGCTTGAGCCGAACAACACGAGTTCGTCAACTGGGAAATTTCTCTGAGCAAGAATGCGGAGGAGCTCCTGTCCTACTGCACCACTTGCACCAACGATTGCAACTTTCATACTTTAAAATAAAATAGATTAATGATTATGTCCGTTTGTTTAATAACACATCAAGTTGATTTTTGACAGAAAGTTGAATTATCTTTGTTCTGCCTTTACTTTCTGGCACACAACCTGATATTTTGAATTGCAAAAATAGAGACTTTTTCTGAAGTATGATGAAATTCAAGAGCATTTTGCTAATAATTTTGACCTTAATTGTAAATTCCGCCCAAGCGATTATCGTAATCGAGGACTTTGCAGATAAAGACCTGAAGAACAATCCAGAATGGACCGGCGACACTGCGTCCATGAAAATATACAAAGGCGAGCTCAGAGTCGCCACTCCGAACAGCAACGGATACAGCAGTGTATACACCAAAAGCGATGTGCTGAAGAACGGCGGCACATGGATGGCGTGGTTCTACATCGGCGCAACGCCAACCGCGTCAAACTACACTATTTTCGTGCTGGGCTCGGAAAACGACGACATGAACGCTCCCAAAGGATATTTCGTGAAAGTCGGAGGCTCGGCAAAGAACATCTGCCTTCTGAGCAACGGAGGAGAAAGCCTCAAAGGAGCGAACACGACGATGAGAACACTCATAAAAAGCGAGGACAAGAGAGTGAACGCAACGAGCGTGAAGGTGTTCATAAGAGTGACAAGAGACAGCGTGGGCAACTGGAAACTGGAGAGCAAACTGGCTGGCGAGAGCGACTACAAGACCGAGGGAACTGCCTTCGACAACACATACACAACAAGCAACTACGCCGGAATAGGACTCGGCTACACACAGTCGAAATACAGTTCAATAGGCGCCGACAACATCAGAATATTCGAAAAGGACTCGGTGATGCAACAAGAAGAGCCCGACGAGATTCCTCTCAAACCCGACTCGATAACGACCGAAGACATATACGACGCCGAATCGACACTGAAGATAAACGAGGTGATGCCCGACGCCACAAAGGACGAGACCGAGGAATACATCGAGCTGATAAACACGACCGACCGTGAGATTTCGCTCTGGCAGACTTGGATAGCCGTAAGGAAAAAGGACGGCAGCCTGGGCACAAAATACTACTTCCCATACAGGATGGAGCACGACTTCGACCGTCCGAAAGTCCGTTACGTGGAACCGAGAGGCGTGGTCTGCGTCAGCGAGGCGCCAGAGCTTGACAGCATGTTCTACATGAGCCGCAATGGCAGCCACTTCTGCAGAATGGACCTGCCGTCGCTCAACAACGAAGGCGCCTGCATCGTGATAGGCTCCGACGACAAGACCGTGCACGACGAGTTCTGCTATAACAAGTCGATGTTCGGCGACATGATAAAGAACCGCAAGAACGTCGCGCTGGAAAGAATCTCGGTGAACAAGCCGTCGCTCGACGCGGCGAACTGGAAGGTGGCTTCGGGAGTGACGAACTACGGAACGCCGGGATACAAGAACAGCAACGCGGAAAGCGATGCTCCGGAGGCGGTGAAGAAAGGATTCTGGCTGGAGAACGACCACCTGAGCCCTAACGGCGACGGATACAACGACATCCTGCTCGTGAACTACAACACCGGACACGACGACTACGGCGCCAACATAACCATATACAACATGAAAGGCAAACCCGTCAGAACTCTGTACAACAACATAATGCTGTCGAGCGAAGGCACTATCGAATGGGACGGCACCGACGACAACGGGAAGACCGTGGAATCCGGCATGTATGTGATGATGGTGGAGATGCTCTCGGCAAGAGGGAAAAAGATAAGGACTTACAAACTGGCTTTCGCTGTCACTGGAGTATGACGAACAACATCCCCGACATAAAAGGCGACAGAGTGCTTGTCTGTCCCCTGAACTGGGGATTAGGACACGCTTCGCGCTGTGTTCCCATAATAAAAGAGCTTGTCAAAAGAGGGAAAAAGGTGCTGGTGGGAGCGGAAGGCGCGTCGCTCGTGCTGCTCATCAAGGAGCTGCAAGGCGTTGACATTGAGAGGTTCATAGAAATAAACGGCATATCGCTGAGATACAGCAAAGGCAACAGCCAGACATGGGCTATAGTCAAACGTCTGCCTGGGTGGTTCGGCAAAATCACTGACGAGCACAAAGAGATAGAAAAAATCGTCGAGGAAAGAGACATCGACACAGTGATTTCCGACAACAGATTCGGCGCATGGTGCAGGAAGGCGCACTGCATATACATAACGCACCAAGTGATGATAAAAGCGCCGAAAGGCTTCCGCTGGGCTGAGCCGATAATCCGCTGGATACACGGACGGATAATCAGAAAATATGACGAATGCTGGATACCCGACCACGAGCAAGACGGCATAAGCGGAGAACTGTCGCATAAACACAAACTGCCGGGAAACTGCAAGTTCATAGGCACACTGTCAAGGCTCGCCGACATTGAGCCCTGCGTCATAAGTCCCGACGAACAGGCCGACACTGTCGCCATAATCTCCGGACCAGAGCCTCAACGCAGCATTTTCGAGAAAGAAGTCATAGACTCACAGAAAGGCAGAAACGAGAAAACGCTCATAATAAGAGGATTGCCGCAAAACAGCGAAACGCAGACCGATGGCAACATCACATTAGCGCCGCACATGGATGCAGCAGCAATAAAAGCGCAACTCCTTGGCGCAAAAAGGATTATCTGCCGTTCGGGCTATTCCACAATGATGGACTTGGACGCAATCGGAGTAAGCGCAGAAATATGCCCCACTCCGGGACAAAGCGAGCAGGAATATCTGGCTGATTATCTGACAGAAAGAAACATTCACAAGAAATGGGAAAGATAGAAGACCGTCTTAAAGACTTAGCCGACGAGAAATATGCGGAATTCGCCAAAGCACTGATTCCCAACGAGGAAAAATACGCTATAAGCGGAGTGAGAATGCCGCTGATAAGGAATCTGGCAAAAGAAATCGCGAAAGAAGACGCAGCCGAGGCTAAGGCGTTCATCAGAAGGCAGCACAAGACCATCGAGGAGAACATGATGCACGGGATGCTGATAGAGCGACTTTTCGGCAAGGACTTCGATGCTGTTATGAAAGAGACCGAGAAGTTCCTTCCTTTGATTACGAACTGGAGCGTCTGCGACACCTACAACCCGAAGATTTTCCTTAAACACAAGGACAAAGTCAAGCCGTTCGTTATGAAATGGCTGTCCAGCGACAAGACCTACACCATACGCTTCGGCATCGTCACCGCCATGAGGCTATATCTGAAAGACGATGCGTTCGACAAGGAACTGATGCTGCGAATCGCATCAATGAAGAGCGACGAATACTATATAAAAATGGCTGTGGCGTGGTACATGAGCTACGCCTTGATATTCCAGTACGACGAGGCGAAAAAGGCGCTGACAAGCGGCATCATGGACCCATGGACAAGAAACAAGTCCATACAGAAAGCTAAGGAAAGCTACCGAGTAAGCAGCGAGCGAAAAAAGGAACTCGAAGGACTGAAAGCGAAGAGCTAAACGGGGTCAACATCAAGACTTATCTGCACAGTCTTGAAACGGTCCTGAGCAAGCAGCTGGTCGGACACAGAGCGCAGAAGCGCCTTCGCCTTGACGTTGGACGAAGTGGCCTCAATCTTAAGCACTATGCGGCGTATGTACTTATTCTGTATGCGCGGCACAGGCGGATTGTCCGGACCAAGCACACGCCACTCGAACACGGCGCGCATAGCCTTAGCCATGAAGTCGGCCGCGGCGTTCGCCACATTCTGGTCGCGATGGCGGATCTCCACATATATCAAACGGAAGAATGGCGGATACTTGAACACCTGACGCTCACGCATCTGCGACGAGAACATCGCCTGATAGTCGTTGTGAATGACCTGGCGTATCACCTCGCTGTCGGCTGTCGAGGTCTGCAGTATCACTCTGCCCTGCTTGCCGGCACGTCCGGCTCGTCCGCTCACCTGAGTCAGCATCTGGAACGCCTTCTCGCTGGCACGGAAGTCGGGATAGCTGAGCAGATTGTCGGCATTAAGCACACCGACCAACGACACGTTCTTGAAATCGAGCCCCTTGGACACCATCTGCGTGCCTATAAGTATGTCCACAGCCCCAGCCTCAAACGAGCTGATAATCTTGACGTACGCATTGCGTGTGCGTGTCGTGTCGAGATCCATTCTCGCTATTTTCGCCTCTGGGAATATCTGCGACAGCTCATCCTCGATTCTCTCGGTTCCGAATCCCATGTTGCTTATCTTCTGGCTTCCGCACTTAGGACACACCTCCGGCAAGTTCTCCGTATAGCCGCAGTAGTGGCATGTGAGCGCGCGAAACGCCTTGTGCACAGTGAGGGAGACGTCGCAGTTGTTGCATTTAGGTATATAGCCGCAGTCGGGACACTGCAGGAACGGTGAATAGCCACGCCTGTTCTGAAACAGGATAACCTGCGTCCTCTCCGCCAGCGCCTTGCGTATAGCCGCCAGAAGAACCGACGAGAATATGCCGCTGTTCTTCTTCCTGTGCCGTTCGTCCTTCATGTCAACGACCTCAATGGTTGGCAGCGGCACATCGGAATAACGCTTGTTCATAGACACAAGCCCGAATCTGCCGGTCTTGGCGTTATTGAATGACTCAAGCGACGGAGTCGCGCTGCCGAGCAACGTCTTGCACTTATGCATTATGGACAAGACGATGGCAGAGTTGCGGGCGTTGTAACGAGGCGACGGGTCCACTTGCTTGTATGAGCCCTCGTGCTCCTCGTCCACAATGACAAGCCCGAGATTCTGGAAAGGCAGGAAAATGGACGAGCGCGCGCCGAGTATCACCTGATAAGGCGACGACGAAAGCTGCTTGTTCCATATCTCGACACGCTCCGCATCGGGGAACTTGCTATGATAGACGCCAAGCCTGTCGCCGAAGACACGGCGCAAACGTGTGGTTATCTGCTCCGTCAGCACGATTTCCGGCAAAAGCACCAGCACCTGACGGCCCGACTTCACAACGTCCTCTATCAAATGTATGTAAACCTCGGTCTTGCCGCTCGCTGTGACGCCATGCAGCAGCACCGTGTCTTTGGTTTTGAATAATTCATTTATGTCATCGAATGCCCGCGCCTGGTCGTCGTTGAACTCGTGATGCGCCTGAGTCTCATCATCCGACGTGTATAAACGCGACATCACCTTAGGATAAGAAATCAGATAGCCCTTATCCACAAGTGCCTTAAGAGGAGCCGAATAAGAAGCGTCGGGGAGCAGTTCCTTGCGTGAGATTTCGGTCAGGGCGCCTTCGCTGAAGGCTTTTGTCGATGACAGGAAACATGACAGCAGCTCAGACTGCTTCTTAGCCGACTTCAGCGACTCGAACGCCTTGGTCACATCATCCTCGGTGCCCATGGCTGGCGACAACGAGACGTAAACCTCCTTCTTGGGCTTGTAGCCATCCACCACACGCTCCGTCATCTCGACAACGCCCTTGGAAAGGAGCGAGCGCACTATCGGGAGCGCATTCGCTATGCCGGTCTTTTTCGACAGGCTTTTTACATCAATGGAGGCATCCAAACCGAAAGCCTCGTAAACACGCAATTCATT
This sequence comes from uncultured bacterium, assembly GCA_946183755.1. GTDB lineage: Bacteria > Bacteroidota > Bacteroidia > Bacteroidales > Paludibacteraceae > UBA4363. The sequence continues at coordinate 6,327 of CAMHCZ010000014.1, forward strand.
AGGAGTCAAGGAAGAAACATCAGCATCAAGGACTGGCGAGACGAGCGATTCGCTTTCGAGTTTAAGCTCGGAAGGCACAGCCGCCTTATAGACATCGCCTATCGGGCATTGATAATAATCCGAAATCCAGCGCCAGAACTGCAGTTGCGACTGAAGGACAGTCGGACGGTCGTCCACGACAGTGGCTATCGGCTTCACGTCGAAAGACGGCTTCTCGTCATGGAGACGCTCGACTATGGCTGTGTAATATTTATTACGGACAGGCACCACGACACGCATGCCGACACATATAGCGTCTGACGCCTCTTGCGGCACGGAGTAGGTGAACACCGAATACAACGGCAATGGCAATATGACGTCGGCGTATTGAGGCATAATCCCGTCTTATGTTTTATTCAAGAGACTAAAAAGCGTCCTCGTTCAGCTTTATGTCCCTGACCATCAACTGCAAAGCATTGAACTTGTTATCCTCCAGCGTATAGCATATCGCCAAAGGCTTATTCTGGCGCAAAGGTTCATAGAAAGCGCACTGACGGAACGCGATTCCGTTTATTATAGCGTCGCTCGAGCCGTCACGAACATCAAGCTTCAAGTGCTCGTTGTTCTTGCCCACAAGTTTGCTGTAGCCTGAGTCGAACACGCCTTTAGTGCAGAATATAGGCTTGTTGTTCTCCGGTCCGAACGGGTTGAACTGGCGCAAAGTCTTATAGAAACGAGGCGTGATGTCCTTGAAGTCCAGCATCGCGTCTATATCCACTTGCGGCGACCTCTGGTCAGGCTGTATGTTCTCCGCCACGAACTGCTCAAACCTCGCCTCAAACACAGGGAGGTTCTCCTCCTTCATCGCGAGTCCGACGGCATACATGTGTCCGCCGAAGTTCTCAAGCAAGTCGCGGCACGACTCTATCGCGCTGTAAATGTCGAATCCCGGAATGGAGCGCGCCGAGCCGGTCACCATGCCGTTACTCTTGGTCAGCACCACCGCCGGACGGTAATACTTCTCCGACAGTCTCGAAGCCACGATGGCTATCACGCCCTTGTGCCAGTCCGGGTCATAGACCACAACGCTGCTCTTCGACTCCACTGTGGCGTCGGCCTTCAGCTTCTCGAGAGCCTCCTCGGTTATGGTCTTGTCCAAGTCCTTGCGGACATCGTTCTGGTGGTCAATCTCCAGACACCTCTGCCAAGCGAAGTTCTTGTCCTTAGCCACAAGAAGCTCCACAGCGTCGCGCGCCTGCTGTATTCGTCCGCTGGCGTTAATGCGCGGACCAATCTTGAAGACGATGTCGCTTATCTGAATATCCTTGCCTGCGAGTCCCGCTATCTTTATCACGTTCTTCAGGCCGAGGCTCGGGTTGGTGTTGAGCTGTTTTAGTCCGTAGTACGCCATGACACGGTTCTCGCCCGTGATAGGCACTATGTCGCTGGCTATGCTCACAGCCACGAAGTCGAGCATCGCGAAGAGCGATGACTGTCCTAAGCCGTTGCTCATGGCAAAAGCCTGCATGAACTTGAAGCCCACGCCGCATCCGCAAAGATGTTTGTAGGGATAGTCGCAGTCATTGCGCTTGGGGTCAAGAACCGCCACAGCGTCAGGTATGCGGTCGTCTGTAGTGTGATGGTCGCAGATTATGAAATCCACGCCGTGATCCTTGGCATAGTCCACTTTCTCAATAGCCTTGATTCCGCAATCAAGCGCTATGATGAGACTACAGCCGTTCTCTACTGCATAATCGATTCCCTTATACGATATGCCAGAGCCCTCGTTGTCGCGGTCCGGCAGATAGAACAACAAATCCGAATGAAATTGCCCTATGAACTTATACACCAATGACACCGCTGTGGTACCGTCCACATCATAGTCACCATATATAAGTATGCGCTCCCTGCTCTGCAATGCCTCATTCAATCTGTCCACGGCCTTGTCCATGTCTTTCATCAGGAAAGGGTCATGAAGGTCCGATAAACGCGGATGGAAAAAGTGTCTTGCCTCCTCTGGAGTCGCAACGCCTCTCTGTACGAGAAGCTGAGCCAATACTGGGTTAATTCCTAAGTCTTTTGCAATTTGTTCTTTTTGTTGTTCTTGTTCGTTTGTTAAGGGGTTAAAATTCCATTTAACCATTTATATGTGTTTTCTATTTATTTTCTTCTAATAGAGGGGAGAGGGTATATTATCATAGTCAATGCGAGCATTCAACAAACTAAATATCAACATCATAAGCGCATGCCTCCACATAGACTTATCATTTTGTAAATCTAATGAAAAAATGACAAGATTTCAAACTCGGCAGAAAAATTTATGACGCACCGCCATCAAAACGTATATCATAAACAACTATTTTTCTCTGTTTCAAGTTTTGTTAATAAAAACATAAACATTACTTTTGCATAGATTTGACACTTGTGTCAAACACAAGAATCAAACACAAAAGTCAGCAACTATAAATTATCTATGGATATTAAAAACAAGGAAGTTGCGGAGTGCGACAACATCGACACCGAGCAAAGAATATTCAACGCCGCGCAGACACTTTTCCTGCAAAAAGGACTGAGCGACACGACGATGCAGGACATCGCCGACAAGGCCGGAATATCGCGCACCGCCCTGCACTACTACTTCAGAAGCAAGGACCGACTGTTTGAGAAAAGCCTCAACAACTTCATCAGCAACATAATGCCGGATCTGGATGCTACTCTGAAAAAGGACATCTGCCTGACCGACAAGATTATAGAAATCTGCTGCCACTACATCGACAAGCTGAAGGACAACGAGTTGCTGCCTGGATTCATGATAATGGAGCTGCGCAGGAATCCTAAAGAGATTATCTCGTTCGTATTCAACGAGTGGACAACGATTGACTTCTCGTCCATCAAGGAGCAGATGGAAAGAGAGGTGAGCGAGGGCAAAATCAGAAGATTCGACATATCGCAGATGGTGCTCAACATCATGGGGCTCTGCGTGCTGCCTTTCGTTTATAAGCCGATAATGTGCGATGTGTTCAAGACACTCGGCGACAAAGAGGACTTCGATTCATTCATCGAGAAACGCAAGGTAATAATCGCCGAAATGATCAGGCTCTGGCTCCAGGACACAAGCAACGAAGAATAAAACACAATCAACTATAAAACATGAGTAACGAAAACAAACCTATCAGACTTGGTATCGACGTCGGCTCTACAACCGTGAAGATTGTAGCCATCGACGACAACAGAAACATCCTGTTCAAATCATACAGAAGACACTTCACAAGACTCGTGGAGACAATCGTGGAGACGCTTGCCGATGTGAAGAAAGAACTCGGCGACGTGAAGTTCAACATCTGCCTGACAGGCTCGGGCGCCATGGGCATAGCCGACAGAACCGGAATGCAGTTCGTGCAAGAGGTGGTGGCTGTGACAAGGTCGCTGCAGACATTCTACCCTGAAGCGAGAACGCTGATAGACATAGGCGGCGAGGACGCGAAGCTGGTGCTGGTGAAGAAAGGCAAGACTCCCGACATAAGAATGAACGGAAACTGCGCCGGCGGTACAGGTGCGTTCATAGACCAGATGGCCGGACTGCTGAACATAAACATCGACGACATGGACACTCTGGCGCAGAAAAGCCAGAACATCTACCCTATCGCATCGCGCTGCGGCGTATTCGCCAAGACTGACGTGCAGAACCTCATAGCCAGAAAGATTGACATAAGCGACATTGCCGCATCAATATTCCACGCTGTGGCACTGCAGACCATCAACGCACTGGCGAGAGGCTGCGACATCCTGCCTCAGGTCGTATTCTGCGGCGGTCCGCTCACCTACATCAAGTCGCTCCGCGACGCATTCATCCGCCTGCTCAAACTCGAGGAAAAGGACTACGAGGCGCCTGAGTTCGCACAGCTGTTCACCGCTCTGGGCGCGGCTCTCATGGCCAAGCACGAGAACGAGCTGATGAACGCCGAGGAGCTGGAAAGCAAACTGAGCGAGTACACTTGCAACATAACCAAGGAGGAAGAATCGCTTGCACCGCTGTTCACCGAGCAATTGCCTCTGGAGAAGTGGGACAAGGCGAGAAACATAATCAACGTGCCTGAACGAGAGCTGCAGCAAGGCGAAAAGGAGGTCGGCGTGTTCATTGGCATCGACTCAGGCTCTACTACGACAAAAGTGATTATCACCGACGAGGATTCGAATCTGCTGTACACATATTACAACAACAACCAGGGAAATCCGCTGCAGACTGCAGTAGCCGGACTCGAGGTGTTCAAGAAGAGCGTCGAGGAGAAAGGCTGCTCTGTTGTAGTGAAAGGCTCGGCTGTGACCGGATACGGCGAGGACCTGCTGCACGCGGCGCTGAACACCGACCACGGCATCGTGGAGACCATAGCTCACTACCTTGCGGCCAAGAGCATAGACAAGGATGTGTCGTTTATCCTCGACATCGGCGGTCAGGACCTCAAAGCCATATTCGCGCAGAACGGAACGATCACCGACATCGAGATAAACGAGGCTTGCTCATCGGGCTGCGGCTCGTTCGTGGAGTCGTTCGCCAAGACGCTTGGCTATTCGGCTGCCAAGTTCGCCGACCTCGCCTGCGAATCGAAAGCGCCATGCGACTTAGGTTCAAGATGTACCGTGTTCATGAACTCCAAAGTTCGTCAGGCGCTGAAGGACGGCGCGACAGTAGAAGACCTTTCTGCCGGACTGGCTTACTCTGTCGTGAAGAACTGCCTCTACAAGGTGCTTAAGCTCGACAATCTCAAGGAGATAGGCGGAAACATCGTCGTGCAAGGCGGAACATTCAAGAACAGAGCCGTGTTCAGAGCGCTCGAGCTGCTTAGCGAGAAGAAGATTTCGTCGTCAAACCGTCCTGAGCTCATGGGAGCCTACGGCGCGGCATTGTACGCACGCTCCAAAGCCAAGGCTGGCAAGGAGTCTTCATTCATCGGATTCGACAGCCTCGAGGCGGCAAGCAACTACGAGACGAAGTTCGCCACTTGCAACGGATGTACAAACATGTGCTCCATCACAGTGTTCAAGTTCCCTAACGGCAAGAGATGCTACTCCGGCAACAAGTGCGAGAAGAAGTTCACAAACAACCCTGAGCGTCTGACCAGAGGCGAGAACGTCTTCGACTTCAAGCGCGAAAGACTATTCAACATAGAGAACAACCCTAAGCACCCAAGACTCAGAATCGGCATACCAAGAGCGCTGACCATATATGAGAACTTCCCGTTCTGGCAGACGCTCTTCACAAGCTGCAACATCGAGGTGGTGCTGAGCAACCTGTCGTCGGCATCGCTTTACGAGAAAGGCGCCGGCTCTATCATGTCCGACAACATCTGCTTCCCTGCGAAGCTGGCTCACGGACACGTCATCGACCTGGCAGAGAAAGGCGTAGATAGAATATTCTATCCATTTATATTATTTGAAAGAAACGAGTTCAAGAACTCAAACAACTGCTTCAACTGCCCTATCGTTACGGCATATTCCGAAGTGCTCAACAACATCAACTCCGACGTGCCTCTGGACGCGCCAGCATTCAACCTCTCTAACGAAAAGCTCACAGAGAACGCGTGCATCGAGTACTTGAAGAAGCTCGGCATTGACAAAAAGACTGCCAAAGCCGCAGTGCAGAAGGCTATCGAGGCACAGAAGAAATATAAGCAGGAGATTTTCGACAAGAACCTCGAGATTTACAAGAACGCCATAAGAAACAACGAGCCTGTCATCGTGCTCGCCGGCCACCCTTACCAGACCGACCCTATGGTGCACCAGAAGATTTCCGACATTCTCTCCGACCTCGGAGTGGCTGTCGTGAACGAGGAAATCGCAGCCGAGACCGACTCCAACGCATTCAGCAGAGAGTATTACACCATATCGCAGTGGGCATATCCTAACAGAGTGCTGCAGGCTGCGGCATGGGTAGCCAAGAGACCGGACAACGTATATCTCGTGCAGATGAACTCGTTCGGATGCGGACCGGACGCCATCATCATCGACGAAATCAGAGACCTGATGAAGCGTAACAACAAGTCGCACACGCTCATCCGTATCGATGAGATAGCCTCAACCGGCTCAATAAAACTCCGTCTGCGCTCACTCGTCGAGTCAATCAAGCTGAAGGGCAGCACAAGCGGCAGCACAAGCGAGATAGAGAAGACTCCAGTGTTCCAGGTCAAGGACCGTCAGAAGACTATTCTCGTGCCTTGGTTCGCCGACTTCTACTCACCTTACATCCCTATGCTGGGACGCAAGATGAACTACAACATCGTGAACCTGCCTAAGCCTTCGAGAAAGACACTCGACGTGGCTCTAAAAGCCGTGAACAACGAGGTATGCTACCCTGCGCTCTGCGTTGTAGGCGACCTTATCGCTGCCGTCAAGAGCGGCAAGTACGATTCCAAGGACATCGTGCTGGGCATATCGCAGACTTCAGGACAATGCCGCGCTACCAACTACATCGCACTCATCAAGAGAGCACTGATAAACGCCGGATATAAGGACATACCTGTAGTGGCAATATCAGTCAGCGCCGGCACAATAAACGAGCAGCCGGGCTTCGACCTCAACTACAAGAAAGTGCTGTTCCCTGTGCTGCACGCGCTCGGATTCTCCGACTCGCTGATGCGCCTTTACTACGGCACAGTGTCGCGCGAACTGGTCAAAGGCACATGCGAGAAGCTTAAGGACAAGTACATCGAGGAGTCAATAAAGCTCCTTGAGGAGAACAAGTTCAAGAGACTCAAGCCGCTTCTCGAAGAGGCTGTCGAGGAATTCAACAACGTGCCTGTGAAGGAAGGCAAGGGACAGGTCATCGGCATCATCGGCGAGATTTACGTCAAGTACAACTCATTCGGAAACTACGGCATCGTGGACTGGCTCATAAGCCAAGGCATCGAAGTGGCTATACCTCCAGTGACGAACTTCTTCACTCAGGGATTCGTGAACAACGAGGCCAAGAGAATGCAGAACATCCTCCCTGGCAAGCACAGCTTCAACATCGTAAGCAAACTGGCTGAGAAGATGATAGCCGCATACCAGGCCAAGTACGAGAAGCCGCTCAAGAAATTCAAGCGCTACCGCAAGTTCGAGAGCGTGAGAGAAGAGGCAAGACTCGCCGAGAAGTCAGTCAACCTGCTCAACCAGTACGGTGAGGGATGGCTCATCCCAGGCGAGATAGCCGGATTCGCAAAGCAAGGCATCAACAATGTCGTGTGCATCCAGCCATTCGGATGTATCGCAAACCACGTCATAGGCAAGGGAATCGAGAAGAAGATGAAGAAGGAATATCCAGACATCAACCTTCTGTTCCTCGACTTCGACTACGGAACAACGCAAGTCAACGTGCTCAACCGTCTGCACTTCATGCTCATGGGCAACGAGGCGCCGACCGAGGTGTAAGCACGGACACATAAATGCACAAAACAAAAAAGGCTGCCGATTGGCAGCCTTTTTTTGTTTGTATTCTATCAAATCTCGATTTATCAAGCAAAGTTCTTCTTCGCCGCTAAATGCGAGGAGCAATCCGAGCAGATGCCCTTTATCACGAAGTTCATGTCCGAGAACACAAACCCTTCAGGGAGCGGCGGCACTCGCAACGACATTTTCTCCAAACAGTAAGTGTGATGACACTCTGTGCAGTAGAAATGCGCATGGAGATGACACGAATGGTGTCCGTCGCAGTCAGGATGGCAGATATTGTATTTCAACGCTCCGCTGCCGTCATCTATAGTGTGCAGCAGATGGTGCTCCTTGAACAGCGTCAGCGTACGGAAGATTGTCGATTTGTCCAGCGTAGGCAGCTGCATCTCTATGTCCGGCACGCTGAACGCGCACCCGAAGTCGCTTATCGTGCGCAAGACCATCAAGCGGTTAGCCGTCGGCTTTATTCCGTGATGCTCCAGTATTTCCTCCGCAGACTCTTCCACCGCCTCCGTTCTTACTTGTAATACTCCTTCTTGCCTGCCGCCAGAGTGTTCTTCATCAACGAGCATATAGTCATAGGGCCGACTCCGCCTGGCACAGGAGTGATATATGAGCACTTAGGAGCCACGTTCTCGAAATCCACGTCGCCGTTAAGACGGAAGCCGCTCTTTCTCGTAGCGTCAGGAACACGTGTTGTGCCCACGTCCACAATCACCGCTCCGTCCTTCACCATGTCGGCAGTCACGAAGTTCGGCTTGCCTATCGCGGCAATGATTATGTCGGCCTCGCGGCACTCTTCCTTGAGTGTCTGCGAACGGCTATGGCACACAGTCACAGTGGCGTCGCCGTACTGCTTCTGCATCATCAGCTGCGCCATAGGCTTGCCCACGATGTTCGAGCGACCGAGTATCACGCACTTCTTGCCCGAAGTCTCTATGCCGTAACGCTTCAGCAGAGTGATGATTCCCAGCGGTGTCGCTGATATGAAGCATGGCAGACCTATCGCCATACGTCCCACGTTTATAGGGTGGAAACCGTCAACGTCCTTGCGATAGTCTATCGCCTCGATTATCTTCTGTTCGTCAATATGCTTTGGCAAAGGGAGTTGCACGATGAATCCGTCAACATCCTCGTCCTTGTTGAGTTTGTCAACACACGCCAGCAGCTCCTCCTCTGTGATGTCAGCCTCATATCTGATGAGCGTTGACTTGAATCCGCAAGCCTCGCACGCCAGCACTTTGTTCTTTACGTATGTCTCCGAGCCTCCGTCATGACCGACAAGCACTGCTGCCAGATGCGGCTGCTTGCCTCCGTTTGCTACTATTTGCTTAACCTCCTCGGCTATCTCCGCCTTTATGGCTGTAGCCGTGGCTTTTCCGTCTATTAACTGCATAATTATATCTTTTTGTTATCTCATTCTTGGCATTCCGCCCTTCATCAGTCCCGAAAGGCCTTTGAGCTTGCTTTTATTCTTTGTCAGCGACGACATCATCTTCCTTGTGTCGGCGAACTGCTTGAGCAGTCGGTTCACCTCGGCGATGTCGTTGCCCGAGCCTTTGGCTATTCGCTGGCGGCGCGAAGCGTTCAGTATGTCCGGATTGGCACGCTCCTCTGGAGTCATGCTCTTGATTATGGCTTCGATGCCCTTGAAGGCGTTGTCGTCTATGTCAACGTTCTTCAGAGCCTTGCCCACACCAGGTATCATCGAAGCGAGATCCTTCAGATTTCCCATCTTCTTTATCTGCTCTATCTGGTTCAGGAAGTCGTTGAAGTCAAACTGGTTCTTGGCTATCTTCTTCTGGAGTTTCTTGGCCTCCTCCTCGTCATACTGTTCCTTGGCCTTCTCCACCAACGACACGATATCGCCCATGCCGAGGATTCTGTCCGCCATACGCTCTGGATAGAACACGTCGAGCGCGTCCATCTTCTCGCCTGTTCCGACGAACTTTATAGGCTTGTTCACCACCGAACGTATAGAAAGCGCGGCACCGCCTCTTGTGTCACCGTCGAGCTTTGTCAGCACCACTCCGTCGAAATCCAGACGGTCGTTGAATGTCTTGGCTGTGTTCACGGCATCCTGTCCGGTCATGGAATCGACCACGAACAGCGTTTCCTGAGGATTGAGCTCGTTCTTCAGACGCTCTATCTCGTCCATCATCTGCTCATCGACAGCCAATCGTCCTGCGGTATCTATTATCACCACGTCGTTGCCTTTGCGCTTAGCCTCATCAACAGCGGCTTTCGCGATAACAACCGGGTCCTTCTGACTCTCATCCGAATACACAGCCACGCCTATCTGACCGCCGACCACCTTGAGCTGCTCTATTGCCGCTGGACGGTAAACGTCGCAAGCCACCAGAAGCGGATTCTTGCCTTTCTTGGTCTTCAGCATATTGGCTAATTTGCCACTGAAAGTCGTCTTACCGCTACCCTGCAGACCACTCATCAGAATCACTGACGGAGCGCCTTTCAGGTTTACGCCCACCGACTCGCCGCCCATGAGGGCAGCCAGCTCGTCGTGCACGATTTTCACCATCAGCTGCTGTGGCTTGATGGAAGTGAGCACCTTCTGACCTATAGCCTTCTCCTTCACCTGCTCGGTGAACTGCTTGGCTGTCTTGTAGTTCACATCGGCGTCAAGCAACGCCTTGCGAACATCTTTCAATGTCTCTGCTACATTAATCTCGGTAATGCTGCCATGTCCTTTCAGTATCTTGAAGGACCTCTCTAATCTCTCGCTTAAATTCTCAAACATTGGTTATTTTTACTTTTTTGTCACCCGATTTCTTTGATAAATTGCAAATGTATGGAAAAAAAAGTAATTTCGCATCACATAAAAACAAGGAAGTATGGGCATATCAAAAACACGTCAAATGCTTGTAGATGTCGCACGACAGCTTTTTGCCAAGGACGGCAAAAACAACGTCACAATGAACGACATCGCCACGGCGTCCCAGAAGGGAAGACGAACATTATACACTTACTTCAAGAACAAAAACGCCATTTATCTGGCTGTTATCGAGAAAGAAATATCTCTGTTGCAGGAGAAACTGCAGACGGTTCTTGACAAAAACGTTCCGCCGGACCAGAAAATCATCGAATACCTCTTCGTGCACCTCGAGGCTGCGAAGGAGGCTCTCACCAGAAACGGTTCGCTCAGAGCCGACTTCTTCAAGGACATATACGAAGTGGAGCACGCAAGACAACGCGTGGACCTCTGGGAGACCGACAGACTGACGGAAATAATACAACAAGGCATAAACGACGGCATCTTCAACTGCAAAGACGCCAGACTCACCGCCACAATACTCTTCTACAGCCTCAAAGGCATGGAGCAGTCATACTTCAGAGACAGAGTTTCGAAGATGGTGGACAGCAACAGAGAAGAGATAGTCAGAGTGCTTTTCACCGGACTATGCAAATAACCGATTGACAAAACAATGCAACATAAGGGGAGGCGCGTGCCACCCCTGTTTTTTTTCACACGAAATTTCATCATGAGACACTACTTAAGCATACTCACGTTCGCCGCAGCCGCACTGCTGCTCACTTCATGCGCCAAGACTCAGGAAGAACCGTTAGTCGAATTCCAGACCACGCTCGGCAACTTCACCGTGAAGCTGTACAAAGAGACGCCGGCGCACAGAGACAACTTCGTGAAGCTCGTCAACGACGGATTCTACGACGGACTGCTGATACACCGTGTGGAGAAGGACTACATGATGCAGACGGGCGACCCGGGCTCCAAGAACGCGAGCATAAACAGAGCCATAGGAACTGGCGGACCTGGCTACGACCTCGAACCGGAAATCGACACCATCATATCCGACTCGTCAAGGCTATTCAACAAAAGAGGCGCGCTCACAGCGGCACGCATGCCGGACCACCTGAACCCGAAGAAGATGTCCAACGGATCGCAGTTCTACATCATCGTGGGACAGACGTTCACGCAGCAGCAGCTGGACACGCTAGAGATGCTGGACCGCAACAGCAAGCTCGACATAATCTGGCAGAAACTCATCATGGCGAACAGAGACAAAATCGACGCCTGCAACAGAAGAGACGACGCCGAAAAAAGGCTGCAGTTCATACAGGACAGCCTGACGCAAGTGGCAAGCGACATCATCAACAGCCGCAAGACGCTCAAGTTCACCAAAGCGCAAAGAGACGCCTACACTACTGTCGGCGGCATTCCGGCTCTCGACAGAGAGTACACGGTGTTCGGCGAGGTCGTCGAGGGCATGGATGTCATCATGAAGATAAACGACGTCAAAGTCAACAGGCTCTACCGCCCGACCGAAGACGTGCGTATCATCAAAGCTAAAGTCTTGAAATAAATGATTGTTCAGGACAGACCGCGTTTGTCCATCTCCTGCTTCACCTTGCTGGCGAGCTCGTAGTTCTCGGCCTTTATCGCGCTCTCTATCATGTCGCGGAGCTTCTCGTCGCTCAGTCCGCCGAGGCTGTTCTCCTTCACCGACGAGCGTCTATCCCCGTCCGTGAAGTCCAGGAACTTCTGGTCCAGTTCCGCCGGCTTGTCGGTGTTCATTATCATGTCGCGGTCGCCGCTCTTGAGGTTCTGCAAGTCGTCGTCGGTCACTTCGGGAGCCGCGTCTATCACGTCCCTGGTAGCCACAATCGGAACGTTCTGCCTCAGCGCCAGCGCCACAGCGTCGGATGTGCGTGTCTCCACGAGCATCACCTTGTCGCTCTCGTTGCTCTTGGATATTATCAGGCGCGAGTAGAATATGTCGTTCTCCATCTTGTATATCACCACGTTGCGCAGCTTCAGTCCGCAGATGTCGAGTATGTTGCTCATCAGGTCGTGCGTGTTCGGACGCGACAGTCGCGCATGCGTCAGCACATTAACTATGCTCAGAGCCTCGCTGTCGCCTATTACGATAGGGATGCGCTTGGCACTGCCCATCTCGCCCATCACCATTACGTTGAAGGGTTTTATCTTCCGTGAGTAGGAAATGCCAACTAAATACAACTGTGATAATTCCATTGATTGACTTTGTTAATGTGCAATAACATTAATACAAATGTACAAAAAGCCGGCGAAGCTATATCAAATAAATGTATTATTTTTGCCATTTACTATGGGTCGGAGTCTGTCATTCAGTTATTTTCACGATTTCATCCATAGTGTCATTCAACACGATTATGGACTTCAAGGAATCTCTAAAACGCTTCTGGATGCTCGTATCCGACACTTCGGACACATGGAGCAGGCTTGCCTCGCAGACAGGCAACACCAAAGCCGATGACTTCAGATTCCTTTACTCGCTTCTGGCGATAAACGCCATCTCCGCGCTTGCAGGCTATGCCCTGAACGGACACTCAGCCATATCGTGCATACTCAACGCCATATTCTCGCCGACTGCGTTCTACGCCACAGTCTGGATTCTATTCATCGTGGTCAAGAGGCTCAACAGCAACGACAATGCCGAGGCCGAAAGCGGCGTGACGTCATCCGCCATATTCAGGTTCATCATTTACTCGTCGGCGCTCAACATCGTGCTCAACTCGTTCATGCTCATCTTTCCGGGACTGTTCTTCCTGTGGATTCTGTCGTTATACACCATCTACATCG
>CAMHCZ010000015.1 GCA_946183755.1 uncultured bacterium
TTATGCCCGTAGTCAACCTTGACATTCTCGGACGTGTGGATTTCTTGTTTTTATATTTGTGTCAAATCTCCGAGGCTCCTTGTGCGTTATGGACGTTGTTTTAGGGGACTTTATGTCATCTATTGGGTACAGAGTAAAATCGCTGGACAATCTGTTCGGTGATATAAAGGGTAAAGAATTATGCGACTTGGTCATTGTGACAAAATGCAATTCTTTGCCCTTCTTTTATCAAATGTCAACCTTGACATTCTCGGACGTGTGGATTTTCTGTTTTTATATTTGTGCCAGAAAGATGCTTATTCCAGTGTGTGGGCGAGTATTCGGACCGCTGGCGCATAGAAAAGGCACAAACTAAATGCTCGTGTTCATTTCGGATGGTGTCCGAAGAACGTCTAAGGTCTTTCTTTTTAAATCCCGTGCAGCGGTGGAACATAACCGTTGAGTGAACCACTCAGCGGTTTTTTGTTTTCTCAAGTTTGCCAACAATGGCGTTCTTTATGTCGTAGGACTTTTTGCGTCGTCATGCATTACCTGCGTTTTGTGAAAATGTATTTATATTTGTAAGGTTAAGTAAAAAAGAATAATCTTATATGAGAACTCTGAAGTCAATCTTACTCTTAGCTGCATGCTCCATGGCTGTCAATTTATCGGCGAGGATAGCAGGCGGCAAAATCGAAAACATCCGCGAACAAATCCCCGAAACGTATAACTGCGAGATATATCTCCCTCCCGGCTATAGTCCATTGACGAGCACTAACACGCCAGTCGTCATGTTCCTGCACGGACGCAGCATGAGCGAAGGACTCGGAGGATATAAGTACGGCCCGATAGCGAGCATCAGAGAGGGCAGCATACTGTGGAACGCCGAGGCTGCCATAGTAATCGAGCCGAATGCCATAGGCAACGAGGGATGGAGCTCGCAGAAACTGCATAAGCTGTATGAGTTCGTGAAGGAGCATTACGCCGCCGACTGGGACCGGTTCTACGTCATAGGAATGTCCATGGGCGGATGGGGCACGCTCAACTATGTGAACAAGTATTACGACGAAGTGGCTGCGTGTGTAGGCATATGCGGAGGATGCGACACGAAAAAGCCGTGCGGACTGAACAAAGTGCCGACTGTCATAATCCACGCCGCCGACGACGCCACAACGTCTATCAAATACTCCGACGCAGTGGTCGAAGGCATGAAACAGTGCGGACCTACGGACCTGCTCAAGTACGTAAGGCTGTCGAGCGGAGGGCACTCGCTGATAGATTACTTCCTGAGATACAACCTGTACGACTGGCTGTTCAAGCACAACAGAAACACGCGAAAGCTTTATCCTGAAAAATTCACTACGGAACACGCTGTGATGCTCGACGAGAATGTAATCTGGAACGGAGCTTCGGTGAAGACGGCGTATATCGATGCCGAAGATATAGCAAAGATAAAGGCGCGTACTCCGAACAGGAAAGCCGCTGCTAAAACCGCAGCCAGCAAGCCGGCGCAGACGACCACGACCGCGCCAGCCGCCACGAAAACAAGCACCGCCGCCACTGCGCAGCCAAAGACAACCGCTCCTGCCGCTGCGCCAGCGAAAACGACTACGACTCTGACACCGCAGCAGAGAATGCAACTGAACAAAGCCGCTGCGAAGGCTAAGGCGAAAGCAAAGAAAAAGAAGAAAAAGAAAAGATAGCAGGCTTTTCCCCACTGCGTGAAAACTTATAGCGCGTAAGAATGCACATATTGTGTTGTTCTTATGCGCTTTTTTATGTCGTGTTTTTCCATTTTTTGAATTACCTTTGCGACCTATTTTTCCAATAAAAAATGAAGTTAAACTTAGATTTTCATCCCCGCTTGTTCTCCACAATGAAGAACTATAGCCGTTCCACAGCCGTGGCGGACAGTATGGCGGGAATCATTGTCGGCATAGTGGCTCTGCCGCTTGCCATCGCGTTCGCTATTGCTTCGGGCGTGTCTCCGGAGAAAGGTATAATAACAGCGATTGTCGCAGGTCTGATAATCTCCGTCTTCGGCGGTTCCAAGGTGCAGATCGGCGGTCCGACGGGTGCGTTCATCGTCATCGTCTATGGCATAATCCAGAAGTTCGGACTCGAGGGACTGGCGCTCGCCACGCTCATGGCCGGCGTGTTCCTCATCGTGCTGGGACTGCTGCGTCTCGGCACCATCATCAAGTACATCCCTTATCCTATCATCGTGGGATTCACTTCGGGTATCGCCCTGACGATATTCACCACGCAGGTCAAGGACCTTTTCGGTCTGACTGTGGAGAATGTCCCAGCCGACTTCGTTGGCAAGTGGGGCGCGTATTTCCAGAACTTCGGCTCTATTGACTTGTGGAGCACGTTGATAGGCGTTGTCAGCATTGTGGTGATATTTGTGACGCCTTTCTTCTCAAAGAAGATTCCGGGCTCGCTCATCGCCATCATCCTGATGACCGTGGCGGCTCTTCTGCTTAAGAACTACATGGGCGTGACGTCGGTCGAGACCATCGGCGACCGCTTCACCATCACGGCTTCGATGCCCGAACCGACAGTGCCTCTGCTCTCGTGGGAGGGCGTGAGGATGCTGCTCCCTTCGGCGTTCACCATAGCCATACTCGGCGCCATCGAGTCGTTGCTCTCGGCTGCTGTGGCAGACGGTGTCATCTCCGACCGCCACAATTCCAACACCGAGCTCATCGCACAAGGCTTCGCCAACATCGCGTCGCCTCTCTTCGGCGGTATTCCTGCCACAGGAGCCATCGCCCGTACAATGACCAACATCAACAACGGAGGCCGCACGCCAGTGGCTGGCATCGTCCACGCCATCGTCCTGCTGCTCATCTACGTGTTCCTCATGCCGCTCGCGCAGTACATTCCTATGGCTTGTCTGGCCGGCGTGCTTGTGGTCGTGTCATACAATATGAGCGGCTGGCGCGCGTTCTCGGCGCTGATGAAGAACCCTAAGTCCGATGTGCTTGTGCTGTTCGTGACATTCCTGCTGACTGTGATTTTCGACCTCACCATCGCCATCGAGGTGGGCATGGTCATCGCTTGCTTGCTGTTCATGCGCCGTATGGCTGAGACTACCGATGTCAAGGTCATCATGGATGAGATTGACCCTAACTCGGAGTCCGATGTTCAGCTGCATTCCGACGAGCACCTTGTCATCCCTGCAGGCGTCGAGGTTTACGAGATTAACGGTCCTTACTTCTTCGGCGCGGGTAACCGCTTCGAGGACGTGGCTGAGAATATGCGCAGCGAGAAGCCTAAGGTCAGGGTAATCCGTATGAGAAAGGTTCCTTTCGTGGATTCGACAGGAATATACAACTTGACCAATATGTGTCTTAGAAGCCAGAAGAAGGGCATTCAGGTGGTTCTTTCGGGTGTCAATCCTAAGGTTCACGCCGCTTTGCACAAGGCTGGATTCTATAAACTGATAGGCGAGCACAACATTTGTCCTAACATCAACGTGGCTCTGCAGAGAGCGGAGGCGCTGACAGCAGGGGCGAAGTAAGTTCAGCCTCAGGCGAAAAAAACAAGCGGGGCATCGGAGTTTCTCCTTTGTCCCGCTTTTGTTATGCCGTAGTGTATATTTTCAGTTTATGCGCACGTCTTTTATGACGTCCTTGCCGGTCTTCTCGTTGAGCTTCTGCATCAGTTGGGAGCGGTTGGCGAACAGTTCGCTGCGCAGTGCCGCCGAGTCGGTCTTGAGGAACAGGACTCCGTTCTCTATTCGTCGGTCCTTGATGAGGCTGGCGAATTCCTTTCCCAGCACGTCGTCCACAGCCGTCAGAGCGATGGTCTCGCTCAGTTTTCCGGACTCGTCGAGCCGTTGCAGGTGCTCTCTGATGACTTGTCCTATCGGCTTGATGTCGGTGCGCTTCATCGGCTTTTATTTCTTCAGTCTTATGACGTCACCTGCGCTCACCTGCTTGCCATAGACAAGTCCGTTTATGCGGTAGAGGCTGCGGAGTCTCACGCCTGTCTTCTGCGATATGTCGTAGAGAGTCTCGCCTTCCTTGGCAGTGTATGTGCCGGTGCCGGACTTCTTTTTCTTCGATATGTAAACGATGTCGCCGGCCTTAGGCTGTGCGCCGGTCTTCACGTCGTTGGCTTTGAGTATCTCGCTTGTGAACTTGCCGAACTCGTCAGCTATGGCCTCGTAAGTGTCGCCGTTCATCGCGATCACGCATTTCACGCCGTTTATCTTTTGCACATCGTGTGTTCTGTAAGATGAGATTTCGCCCATGTACTCGTCGTTGTCGGCGTATATAGCGTACAGTTCCTCGTCCTGGTCGGAGAGTTTCTTGCGCTGGCTGAAGAATCCCATCAGGCCGCTCTTGCCCTCTCTCTTGTGGCGCTTCTTGTTGCTGTATTTGCTCTTCTTTGCGTCTTTGTCTTTCTTCTTCTTGGCTTCTTTGCTCTTCTCCTCCTTGTGCTTCTTGCTCTTGCTGTCGCTTGCCTTGCTTTCAGCCGAGTTGTCCACCTTGCCTTTGTCTAATTCGTCGAGGTTGTATGTCTCAATGAGTCCGATGAGCAGTTGAGCGTATTTTGGGTTAGTGGCGTATCCTGCCTTTTTCAGTCCGTAAGCCCATCCCTTGTAGTCGGTCTTTGAGAGCTGGAACAGCGATGCGTATCTTGGGTTCTTGCGCAGGAACTGCGAGTGGTCTTCGTATGATTCTAATGCGCTGTTGTATTTGCGGAAACATTCGTGCTTGGCGTCGTCGTCGTGGTAAACCTTCTCGCCGGTCCACGACTTCTGGCACTTGATGCCGAAGTGGTTGTTGGATTCTCTTGTCAGCTGGCTTTTTCCTGCGCCGGATTCGAGCAGTCCTTGCGCCATGGTGATGCTGGCAGGTATGCCGTAGTTCTGCATTTCTGTTATGGCGACATTCTTGTACTTCTCTATGTATTCGAGGTAAGTCTTGTTCTGAGTCTGTGCCATCAGTGCGAAAACTGAGAGCTGCAGAGCCAAGGCGCAAATTATTTTCTTCATTAGTCTTGTTGCGTTTATGTATGCGACAAAATGTGCTTTTTAAATCGCAAAAATAACATAATTATCCAATAGTTTTGTTATGTTTGCTGAAGATATGACCAAAAGAAAATGAGTTTGTCACAAGTTACATTCACTTACGAAAAGTTGAGTCCTGAGTCGCTGCCGCAGGAGTGGCAGAGCCTGGTCGTTGCCGCCAAGGACGCTGCCGAGCATGCTTACTCGCCTTACTCGCGGTTCAGTGTGGGCGCGGCTGTGCTTACAGACGGCGGACATGTGGAGATAGGCAGCAACCAGGAGAATGCGGCTTATCCGTCGGGACTGTGCGCCGAGCGTGTGGCTGTCTTTCACGCCAACGCCAAGCATAGCGACGAGGCTGTGACAAAACTCGTTATCGTGGCTAAGAGCGGCGGCGTGTTCACCGATTCGCCTATAACTCCGTGCGGCAGTTGCCGTCAGGTGCTTTGCGAGACGGAGCAGAGGTTCGGCGTCAAAATGCAGATTCTGATGTACGGCAGCCGTGAGTGCTACCTTGTGGAGTCGGCTTCATGCCTTCTGCCGCTTTCGTTCGGCTCGGAGTCGCTCGGCGGCAAGTGATTATCTTCTCAGCATGAAGTAATCCACAATCCTTTTGCTTAATTCCGGGATTTTTATCTCATACCAGTAGGAGTCGGAAGGCATATCGACGCCGTTGTATTTGCCGTCCCACGAGTTGACAGACGACGGATACTTGGCGATAGGCTTTCCGTATCTGTCGAATATGGTGACAGATGCCGATTCGTAGCAGTCGAAGTTTTTAATGACGTAGCAGTCGTTGTCGCCGTCGTTGTTAGGCGTGAAGAACTTCGGTATTTCTATAGGCGGACATATCGTGAAGTAGAAACCGTATGTGATGATGTCGGTCGTGCATGTGCGGTTTATTATCATGTCCAGCGTGTTACGCCCTTCGTTCAGCTCCGACATCGGTATCTCCACTGTGTAAACCGGCTCGTCGCTGCCATCGACATCGATGTTCTTGCCGTTCAGCCGCCAGTTGACGGAAGTGAATTCAGACCTTATCTCCCTGTCGAACACGAGCATGTCGTTGCTGGTGTACTGGTGTACCTCGTCAGGAATGTAGGCGACGTCCTCCATGTTGTTCACCGATGTGCCGGTGAAGTATCCGTAGCTTTCGTAGCTGTAGTCGTCGGAGCTCATGTCAGAGTATCCGTAAACGTACGCCATCAGTCCGCTGTCGTTTGACACTGTGTGCGGCTGCGGTGTTATCTGTATTCTCGCTGCCGAGTAGTTTCTGTTGGCAGGTATAGGCTTGAATCTGTCGGCTATGAGGTCGTTGTCGAGTCTTGTCAGCGGCACGGCTGATGTCGGCACAATCACTTGTACATAGTGGTTGTTGATGTGCGATGACGGACATGGCGAGAACACCGACTTCTTCACTGCCTGCTCCATAGGGTTGACCCATATCATGAACGGGTCGCCGAGTCCGGAGCATGTGCCGCCTATTGCGTACTGGGTCACGGCTATAGGCTGGTCGGCCGACACCATGGCTGGCGACTCGCCGATCTCGAATTCGAGAAACTCGTTGCCGGTGAGCGTAGCGGTTGTGTCGAGGTTGTTGCCGCTTGTCACATGCACTGTGGCTGTCTCCTTAGGCTGCACCACGATGCGGCTGTCTCTTTCCCTCTCCACTGTCGGAGTCACAATGAAGTTCTTGCCCCATGCTCTTATCGGCGGAATCTGTTCCACCAAAACGTCGCATGCAGGGCAGTCCTCGGGTATGTACGGACAGTAATTGCCGGCGAACAGCGCCACGGGCTTGCAGTCGTGCGAGCGCACTCTTGAGCCGAGCATCCTCTTGCCTGCCACCATCAGGGCTTGTCCGCGGTTGAGCGTGAACGAGTATGTCTCGCCTTCTTTGAATATCTCGTCGTGCCAGTTATAGACTTGGGCTGAGAATGTTACATCCACCTTTGTGTCGTCTTCTGTGGCGACTACGGTGAATGTGCCTCTGGCTGAACTGTTGTACGACGCCACTCTGTAGTCCGTCCCGAGCGACTGTATAGGCAGCACGACCGACGCGTCGAACGAGTATGGCTGGTAGTTGCCGATATATACGCTGGCGGTGTCGGATGTGGTCAGCACAAGGCCTTTGTTGTAGTATCCTACGGTGTCAATGCCGTTGGCGTCGCAGTAGCCCTCCTCTTGCGGCACATCGATTCTTATTACTTTGCCGGCCTGCACGTTGAATGACTGGTTCCAGCCGGTCATCGGGTTTGTGATGGTTCCTGTGCAGCTGTTTTTTGAGGCGACGAGCACGAACGGCTCTATGTTTCCGCCTGCGCCCTTCAGGTATCCGTCGGTCAGTCCCATGAAGCTGAGCCAGAATGTCTTGCCTTCGGTTGTGAAGTCTGCGGCAAGGACATCGGCTGTCATGGCTGATAGCAGAATGAGCAGGATAGTAGTTATTTTGTAGAGTTTAGTCATTGCTATTTTACAAAGATACTGTATTCTGTGTGTAGAATTCTGTGCAAAAAGAAAGCGGATGGCTTAAACCACCCGCTTTTTCACGTTTTTTATTTATTAAAGCGTTTTTTTACTTCGAAAGGTATTCGTGGATAGCCGCAGCGGCTTTTCTTCCGTCGCCCCTGGCAAGTATCACGGTGGCGCCGCCTCTCACAATGTCGCCGCCGGCGAAGATTGTAGGGATTGTGTCGCTCTGCATGTTGTCGTTCACCACGATTGTGCCCTTTGAAGTCACGTTCAGGCCCTTTATCGAGCTTGGCACGATAGGGTTAGGCGACACGCCAATGGCTACGATTACCAAGTCGGCGTCGAGTGTCTCTATCGCTCCTGGTATCTCGACCGGCTTTCTTCTTCCTGACTCGTCAGGCTCGCCGAGCTCCATCTTCTGCAGACGGACCTGCTTTACGCGTCCCTTCTCGTCAGCGAGGTACTCGATAGGGTTGTGCAGTGTGAGGAATCTTACGCCCTCAGCCTTTGCGTGGTGCACCTCCTCGAGTCGGGCAGGCATCTCCTGCTCGGAGCGGCGATATACGATTGTCGCTGTCTCGGCGCCGAGTCTCAGCGCTGTTCTCACAGAGTCCATGGCTGTGTTTCCACCGCCCACAACGACCACGTTCTTGCCTTTATAGACAGGAGTGTCGGTCTCTGGGTTCGATGCGTCCATGAGGTTGACACGTGTCAGGTATTCGTTTGACGACAGCACGTTTATGTAGTTCTCGCCCGGTATGTTCATGAATCTTGGCAGTCCGGCTCCGCTACCTACGAACAGGCACTTGAAGCCTTCCTTCTGCAGGTCCTCTACGGAGATTGTCTTGCCCACGATGCAGTCTGCCACGAACTTCACGCCCATCTTGCGCAGGCTGTCGATTTCTACGTCCACCACCTTGTTAGGCAGACGGAACTCAGGGATTCCGTACTTCAGCACTCCGCCTATCTCGTGCAGAGCCTCGAACACGGTCACGTCGTAGCCGAGCTTTATGAGGTCGCCGGCGCATGAGAGTCCCGAAGGTCCTGAGCCGATGATTCCCACCTTGATGCCGTTGCTTGGCTGGCACTCAGGCAGCGATGCCTTGCCGCTGTTGCGCTCGTAGTCGGCAGCGAATCTTTCGAGGTTTCCTATAGCCACAGCCTTGCCGCCCATCTTCAGGTGGATGCACTGGCTCTCGCACTGCTTCTCCTGTGGGCACACACGTCCGCACACTGCTGGCAGCGCGCTTGTCTTCTTCAGTATCTTGGCAGCCTCGAGGAATTCGCCTCGCTCTATGTTCTTGATGAATCCCGGGATGTCGATTGACACTGGACATCCGACGGTACACATAGGCTTGCCGCAGTCGAGACATCTTGACGCCTCCTTCACGGCTTGCTCCTCGGTCAGACCCTGGTTCACTTCCTCGCGGCTTCTGCGGCGGTAGTCAGGGTCGAGTTCGTTCATTGGGATGCGCTCTATGGCTGTGCGCTCCTTTGGTTTTATGCTGTTGCGCAACTCTGTTCTCCAAGCTGCATTTCTATCTTCCATAATTAATAATGATTATTGGGGTGATTAATAGCGCAGAGGCTTCTTCATTTCTTCAGCCTCCAGGTCTCTGTATGCTCCGAGACGCATCATCATCTCGTCGAAGTCCACTTGGTGAGCGTCGAACTCCGGACCGTCAACGCAGACGAACTTTGTCTTGCCTCCGACAGTCACACGGCATGCGCCGCACATTCCTGTTCCGTCCACCATGATGGTGTTGAGCGATGCGATGGTAGGCACCTCGTACTTCTTGGTGAGCAGCGAGACGAACTTCATCATTATCGCAGGGCCGATAGTCACACACAGATCGACTTTCTCTCTGTTTATGATGTTCTCCACACCGTTGGTCACGAGTCCCTTGGTGCCGTATGAGCCGTCGTCGGTCATTATCACCACCTCGTCGGCGAATTCTCTCACTTGGTCCTCAAGTATTATGAGGTCCTTTGTTCTTGCAGCAAGCACAGCTATAACCTTGTTGCCTGCCTTCTTCATCGCCTCGATGATAGGGAGCATTGGGGCAGTGCCGACTCCTCCGGCAGCGCACACCACAGTTCCGTAGTTGCGTATGTCGGTAGGGCGGCCCAGCGGACCTACGACGTCGGCGATTGTCTCGCCTTCGTTAAGCTCGCACAGTCTTGCAGACGAATGTCCGACTGCTTGCACTACTAATGTTATTGTACCTTTCTCTGTGTCCGATGAGGCTATTGTCAACGGGATTCTCTCGCCCTTGTCGTCGATTTTCACGATGACGAAGTTGCCTGGTCTGCGGGAACGTGCTATAAGCGGCGCTTCGATGTCAAGACGCACCACTTTCTCGGAAAATCGTTCTTTGCGTACGATTTTATTCATAATTGATTATTATAAAGTTGAATGATTGGTGCGCAAAATTATGCGTTTTTGCCTATCATTGCAAAGCATAAAACATAAAACATAAAATAAAATGGAAAATACATTGTGGAAAAGGTTCGATGAATTATGCAAAGTGCCGCGTCCGTCGGGGTATATGGATGCAGTGCGCCGCTATATCTTGGACTGGGCTGAGGACAACGGCTTTCACGCTTTCAGCGACGAGGCTGGCAGCGTGATAGTGAAGGTGCCGGCGACGGCTGGCAGAGAGGCTTGCAGGAGCGTTTGCCTTCAGGCGCACATGGACATGGTGCCGCAGACTGCCGAGGGCGTGCAGCACGACTGGACCAAGGACCCGATACTGACCGAGAGGATAACCGAGGACGGCGTGGAGTGGCTCACTGCCAAGGGCACGACGCTCGGCGCCGACGACGGCATAGGAGTGGCGGCGGCTATGGCTGCGGCGACATCTGCGGAGCATGATCCGCTCGAATTGTTTTTCACTGTGGACGAGGAGACAAGCATGCTCGGCGCAACGGCTCTCGACATTAATAACATAGACAGCAACCTTATGATAAACCTCGACTCCGAGCAGGAAGGCGAGGTCTGCATCGGCGGCGCGGGCGGCACGTTCGTGGACTGCGGATGGAAGTTCGTGCAGTCGGACGTTGAGGAAGGTGATGTGGCTCTGCGCATCTCGCTGAGCGGACTGAAGGGCGGACACTCCGGAATGGACATTCACTTGCAACGCGCCAATGCCGTGAAGGTTATGGCGAGGGTGTTGCGCACTGCCGTCAAGGAGATGGAGGCGCGGCTCGTATCGTTCAGTGCCGGCAAGCTGCGCAACGCTATCCCAAGTCAAGCGGAGGCGGTAATTACTGTGCCGGACGAAGGCGTGGCGGACATGATAGAGTACGTCAGAATGGCAGAGAACGAACTGAAAGAGATTTACGTCGGCGTGGACGATGGTCTGAGGCTTGAAATCGAGGCTGTGGAAACGCCTGCCAAGCAGATACCGGAGGAAGTGCAGGATGATATAATAAACGCCATTTGCGGAGCGCCCGACGGCGTTTACCGTCGCTTTGAGAATGGTGACATCGAGGCGTCGCTCAACCACTCGTTTATAATAACCGAGGACGGCGGCGTGACCCTCGGATTCCTGTTGCGCAGCGCACGTGCGGTCACTATGGCAGAACTGGTCGAGAGCGTCGAATCCCTTTACTCCATGGCTGGGGCATCGGTGAAAGTTCTTGACAAGTATGTGGAATGGACACCGAATTTCAATTCAGAATTGCTGAAGATTACGGTGGACAGCTACGAGTCGCTCTTTCATGCCGAGCCGAGAGTCTATACAATGCACGCCGGACTGGAATGCGGCATCATTGCGGCTAAGCGTAATGGACTGGACATCGTTTCCATCGGTCCTACGCTGCGCCATCCGCACTCCACGGGCGAGAAGCTCGACATCGAGTCGGTCTCGCGCTTCACTCTTCTGCTTGCCAAGGTGCTGGAGAATGTGCGTTAAGCGAGCCGCAGGCGAAAAAACAAGAAAGAGGGCAGTGATGCCCTCTTTTCTTAATATAATATGTAGTAGTATAGCTGCTGCTACTTTTTTGGCGCAGGCGCGTCAGCATTGCTCTGCTTCGTGTATGTCTCCTGCATGGCTGGCACAGAAAGCACGCCGTTGCTGATAGTCACGGTCATGCTCATTTCCGGCACGTATGCCGCTCCATTGGAGTAGTCGCCGCTCGTGATGTCGTACGTGCCAGCAAATTCAATGCTGTACTCTGGATCTCTGCCGTCGGCTTTGGTATATACAGTGCTCTTGGTTACCACCATCGAGCCGTCAGTGAAAAGGAATATCGCTTGATTCCTTGTCTTTGTGTCTCTTATCTCGGTCAATCCATACCATGCCGCTATCGTCTTGCTGGCATAACTACTTGGCAGATATGCTTCTGGTGTTATGGCGTAAGCTCCGTTGTCTCCGCCATTGCCATCTCCATCTCCGCTGTTGCCACCGCCATTGATTATCTCGCCGTCAACAGGCTTTGAAGCTGCGGGAATATTGGCGTTGCTCTGCTTTGTGAAGGTTTCCTCTCCCATAGGCGTCATCTTGCCGTTCTCGATTGTCACGCTCATTCCCATTTGCGGCACATAAGCCGTTCCGTTGTCATAGTTGCCGTTTGTTATTTCATACGTGCCCACGAAGTCTGTTTCTTTGTATTCTCTTCCGTCAGATTTGATTTTGTGATAAGTTACTAAGATCGTGTTGTTGTTAAAGAGGAACACTGCGCTAGCCCTCTTGGTGCCGTCCTGCTGCACCTCGCTGTAGAGATACCATGCAGCCACGTCGCTTGCGCTGTATCCTTCAGGGAAGAATGCGCTGATAGCACCGCTTGGGTTTGTACTGTTGTTGTCCTTGTCGTCGTCGCTGCAAGAGACGAATGACATTGTACCGAAAAACAGAGCCAATGCCAGTAAGATTCTAATGTTTTTCATGGCTTTAAGTATTAGTGTGTTAAACAAAAAAGCCTGTATTCCGGACGCGTCAACGTAACCGAAATACAGGCCATATCTCATCGTTAGAGAGGTGGATGCTACATTTACCCCCCCCCTTTAATATTTTTTGCGATATTCAGAACTTTTCTTATCATTTTTTAAGATTTTTCGCAATATAGTGCTTCCTTATATATTCTCCAAACTTATAGATGTGAAATAGTTGTCATTGTGTTGCATAACATGTTTCTGTTATGAATATGAAGATGAATGATTGGTGTGCGTAGGGGCGAATAATTATTCGCCCCTACAAAATATATGGAAATATTTGGTTTTGCATGTATTAGACGGTGCGGTGCGTCCCTGCGTTTTTACGTGGGTGCGTTTTTTGCGGAGGCGGCGTCAGATGTGGCATTTCAGAGATAAATTAATCTCTAAACAACAATAATCCCTCAAAAAATCAAAAAAAATGATATATTTGCAGTTCGTTTCGTGTAGTGTGTTATATAATGCACAGCAAACAGATAATTAACTTAAACATAAATAAATAACAAAAACAACAATGCTAAACAAAGGATTTGTTACGGTGATTGCGTTCTGCTTGTTTATCGCGTGCGCATTTTACCTGTCTTTCAGCGTTGTGACAAGCCACTTCACCAGCAAGGCGGAGGAAATCTCTCAGGGTGACGCGCTCAAGTATCACAATTACTTGGACTCGCTCTCAAACGAGAAGGTTTGGCTCGGTTACACACTGAAGGAGTGTAGAGAGAAGGAACTTAACCTTGGTCTTGACCTTAAGGGTGGTATGAACGTGCTTCTGGAAGTTTCTGTTCCAGACATCGTTAAGTCTCTCGGCGACGAGAACTCACAGAACTTCATGAAGGCTCTCGACTTGGCGAAGAAAAGACAGAGCGAAAGCCAGGACGACTTCCTGACTCTCTTCGAGCAGGCTTTCAAGGAGGTTGACCCTAACGCCAAGCTTTCTTCGGTATTCGGTTACGGACTCAAGGACAACGGCGTGACTATCTACTCGACAAACGAAGAGGTGATGAAGGTTCTCCGCGCACAGGTTGACGCAGCTGTGGCTAACTCATTCCAGGTGCTCAGAACACGTATCGACCGTTTCGGCGTTGTTCAACCAAACATACAGAGACTCGAGAACTCAGGACGTATCCTCGTGGAGCTTCCTGGCATCAAGGAGCCTGAGCGTGTTAGAAAGTTGCTCCAGGGGTCCGCTAACCTCGAGTTCTGGGAAACATACGAAGTGGCTGAGATAATCTCTCCACTGATAAAGGCCAACGATGTGCTCAAGCAGATGAACGCATCTACAATAGTGGCTGATTCCGCTGCTGCCGACACTGCCGCTGCTCCAGCTGTGGCTAAGGCAGACAACGGCAAGGACAGCTTGCTGAACGCCCTCAAGCAGGAGGCAGCTAAGGACAACGAGTCGGCAAAGCCAGCTCAGGCTTCGGCTGCTCAGAAGGCTCAGGCAGAGAAGGAGAATCCTCTCTTCAGCATCTTCCAGGTGAATGTGTCTAACAACGGTCAGCCAAATCCTGGCTGCGTGGTTGGTATGGCTCACTACAGCGATACAGCTAAGATCAACCGCTACTTCGAGACTAAGCAGGTTAAGCAGCTTCTGCCTTCCGACCTGAGATTCAAGTGGGGTGTTAAGGCTATCGATGAGAAGGGCCAGATATTCCAGCTTTACGCAATCAAGTGCAAGAGCCGCGACGGCAAGGCTCCTCTCGAGGGCGACGCTATCTCAGACGCGTCTTCGGATTTCGGACAGTTCTCTTCATACGCGAAGGTTGACATGCAGATGAACTCCGAGGGTGCTAAGCAGTGGGCTCGTCTGACCGAGGAGAACAAGGGACGTTGCATCGCCATCGTTCTTGACGGATATGTATATTCGGCTCCACGTGTCAACGACAAGATTTCCGGCGGACGTTCCGAGATCACCGGCGACTTCACAGTCGAGGAGGCTAAGGACTTGGCTAACGTGCTCAAGTCTGGTAAGATGCCAGCTCCTGCGGTTATCGTGCAAGAGGATGTCGTAGGTCCATCGCTCGGTCAGGAGGCTATCGAGAACGGTCTCGTATCGGCAGTGCTCGCATTCGTGCTTGTACTTATTTATATGGTATTCTTCTACGGCGTGGTTCCAGGTCTTGTAGCCGATGGCGCATTGATCGTCAATATGTTCCTGCTCTTCGGTGTTCTCGCATCGTTCAAGGCTGTGCTCACATTGCCAGGTATCACTGGTATCGTGCTGACACTCGGTATGGCAATCGATACAAACGTGCTTATCTACGACCGTATCCGCGAGGAGCTCAGAAACGGCAAGCAGCTGTACAGCGCAATCGAGGAAGGTTACTCTAAGGCAACATCAGCCATCATCGACGGTAACCTCACTACTATCATCACAGGTATCGTGCTGTTCCTCTTCGGTACAGGTCCAATCAAGGGCTTCGCTACAACACTGATTATCGGTATCCTGACATCGTTGCTCACCGGATTCGTGCTGAGCCGTGTTGTTTACTCATTCCTGACAAAGCGCAACATGATAAAGCAGGATGTCAAGTTCTGCACTAACATAACTAAGTCTTGGTTCCAGAACACTAAGATCAAGTTCATAGAGTTGAGAAAGTACGCTTACATCATCTCAGGTGTTATTCTGCTTGTAGGCGTTGTTTCGTTGTTCGTAAGAGGACTGAACCAGGGTATCGACTTCTCAGGTGGTAGAAACTACGTTGTCAAGTTCGACAAGGCAGTCTCTACAGAGGAGATTAAGAGCGCTTTGGCTGCGTCATTCGACGGCGATGCGCCTTCTGTAATCACAATCAAGAGCAGCGAGGTTGACAACAGCGACTCTCGTGTGAGAATCTCTACAAACTTCAAGATCGACGATCAGAGTCAGGAGATCGACGGTGAAATCGAAGGCCGTCTGTACAATGGTCTGAAGTCTTACCTCAAGCCAGGCACTACTCAGGAGCAGTTTGCTAACGAGTACATCCTGAGCTCGCAGAAGGTAGGTCCTACAGTGGCAGACGACATCAAGGCATCTGCCGTTGTCGCTATCACACTGTCGCTTCTGGCTATCGCATTGTACATACTCCTCCGATTCAGAAACATCGCGTTCTCAGCCGGTGGTGTGCTGGCTCTCGTTCACGACTCTCTCGTGATACTGGGATGCTACTCATTGCTGTACTCTGTAATGCCATTCTCAATGGAGATCGACCAGGCGTTCATCGCAGCCATACTGACAATCATCGGTTACTCTATAAACGACACCGTGGTCATCTTCGACCGTGTACGTGAGTACAGAAGCCTGTATCCTAACCGTGAGACAGCGTCAGTATTCAACGACGCGTTGAACTCAACTCTGGGACGTACATTCAACACCTCATTCACAACTTTGATCGTGTTGATCGCGATATTCATCTTCGGCGGCGAGAGCATCAGAGGATTCGTATTCGCGCTCCTCATCGGTATCTTCGCCGGTACTTATTCATCATTGTTCATCGCATCTCCAATTGCATGCTCAATCTTGAAGAAGAAGGACAAGAAGAACTTGAAGAAGTAATCGCAGTATATTAACTGAATATGTTGAACGGGAATCTGTCATCAGGTTCCCGTTCTTTTTTGCTCTTTTTGGCTTTTGCTCAGGTTCTTTGCGTTTGACGTATTGTGGATAAATAACTACCTTTGTACTCTTAAACAAAAACATAAGCATAAGCAAAAGCAGACCCAATATGGGAATCATCAAGAAACTCGATTTTTATGTCTTTACAAGATTTGTGGCGCTGTTCGCGGCTACATTCTTCATAAGCAGTTTCATTTTGCTTATGCAGTTCCTTTGGAAGCATGTCAATGACATCATAGGCAAGGGACTGGACTGGACGGTCATAGCTGAGTTCTTTTTCTATTCGTCGCTTACGGTCGTGCCTTTGGCTCTGCCGCTTGCGATACTCCTTGCCTCGCTCATGACATTCGGCAACCTGGGCGAGAAGATGGAGTTGACAGCCATGAAGGCGGCAGGCATCTCGCTGTTCCGCATTATGGCGCCGCTTTTTGTGTTCATCGGTTTTGTGTGCGGCGGAGCGTTTTTCTTTTCTAACAACGTGCTCCCGATAAGCCAGAAAAAACTGTGGACACTGATATTCTCGCTGCGCCAGACATCGCCCGAGCTGGAGATTCCGCAAGGCGAGTTCTACTCCGGCATCACAGGCTACAACATCTACGTTCGCGACCGCGACAAGGAGCACAAACTGCTTAAGGACGTCATGATATATGACCTCAGCAACGGCTTTGCCAACGCGAGCGTCACTTTGGCGGACTCTGCCCGTATGCAGATGGCCAAGGACAAGACCTATCTGAAGGTGATATTGTACAGCGGCGAGGCATTTGAGAACCTGAAGAAGACCAACGAGACTATGCCAGGAGCCAGCAACGACGGCACAATGCCATACCGCCGCGAGAGCTTCAGCAAGAAGGAGTTCCTCATAGACTTCGACGCAAACTTCGCGAAGATGGACGAGAGCGTGATGGATGATGACTATGCCAGCAAGGACCTCGCACGCCTGCAGGAGACAATTGACTCCGTCACAGCGCAGATAGACCAGAACGTGGACGAGTTCTCCATAGGCTTCACCAACTCGCACTTCCTCGGCAGAGAGAACGGACGGAGATATATAACCGGCTTAGGCGCGAAAGACCATAAACAGCTCATATCGAGCCTTGACGCCGAGAAACTGAAAGAGGCTAAAGAAATGGCGGCGAACCGTGCCAGAATCGTATTCAGCGAGGTGACGAATATGCAGGCTTATGTGTCGTCCATGCATTATATTGTAATACGCCACGGCATCGAGTGGCACAGGAAATTCACGCTTTCATTCGCCTGCCTCATATTCTTCTTCATCGGCGCGCCGCTCGGAGCCATTATCCGAAAGGGCGGACTCGGAGTGCCGGTAGTCATTTCCGTGGTGTTGTTCATCGTTTATTACTTGATAGACAACTCCGGATTCAAGCTCGCTCGTGAGGACGTGTGGGAGGTGGCTCCAGGCATCTGGCTGTCGTCATTCTGCCTGCTGCCGCTGGGACTCTTGTT
This sequence comes from uncultured bacterium, assembly GCA_946183755.1. Lineage (GTDB taxonomy): Bacteria > Bacteroidota > Bacteroidia > Bacteroidales > Paludibacteraceae > UBA4363. The sequence goes on from CAMHCZ010000015.1 coordinate 17,470, forward strand.
CACATACAAGGCGGCGAAGGATTCTCCAGTCTTCAACAGCGAGGCTTACATCATATTCTGGGGCAAGGTCAAGAACTTGTTCAACAAGATAAAGAACAGAAAGAAGCTGGCAGAGGAGAATAAGGCGGCTGATTCGCAGGAAAAAATATAAAAAACATATACAATGGGATATAAATTAGACTCAATTGAAGACGCGATAAAGGATTTCGCCGAGGGCAAGTTCCTTATCGTTGTCGATGACGAGGATCGTGAGAACGAGGGCGACTTTATTGTCGCTGCCGAGAAGATTACTCCGGAGAAGGTGAACTTCATGCTCAAGAACGCGCGAGGCTTGCTTTGCGCTCCTATAACTATGGAGCGTTGCAAAGAACTGGAGCTGCCTTACATGGTGCAGGACAACACCTCTATGCTTGGCACGCCGTTCACTGTCACCATCGACAAGCTCGAAGGCTGCACGACCGGTGTGTCAGCCGAGGATCGAGCTGCCACAATCAAGGCTCTTTGCGACCCTAATTCCACTCCTCAGACATTCGGACGCCCAGGACACATAAACCCTCTCTATGCCCAGGAGAAAGGCGTGCTTCGCCGTGCTGGCCACACCGAGGCTGGCGTGGATCTGGCAAGGCTTGCCGGGCTTTATCCTGCGGCTGCTCTTATGGAGATTATGAACGAGGACGGCACGATGGCGCGACTGCCTCAGCTTATGGAGGTGTCGAAGAAGTTCGGCATCAAGATTATCACAATCAAGGACCTTATCGCATACCGGCTCAAGCAGGAGTCGCTGATAGTCAGAGGCGAGGAAGTGCATCTGCCTACGGAGTACGGCGATTTCAACCTCATACCTTTCCGCCAGAAGTCGAACGGCATGGAGCATGTCGCTTTGATAAAGGGTAAGTGGGAGGCTGGCGAGCCGGTTCTCGTCAGAGTGCACTCGTCGTGTGCCACAGGCGACATCTTCGGCTCCAAGAGATGCGACTGCGGCGAGCAGCTGCACAGAGCCATGGAGAAGATAGACAAGGAAGGCAAGGGCGTGATTGTTTATCTGAACCAGGAGGGCAGAGGCATCGGACTGATGAACAAGATTGCCGCCTACAAGCTGCAGGAGGAAGGATACGACACTGTGGACGCCAACATCCATTTGGGATTCGACCCCGACGAGCGCGACTACGGCGTGGGAGCCAGCATCCTGAGAGAGCTTGGCGTAACCAAAATGAAGCTCATGACCAACAATCCGGTCAAGAGAATCGGACTTGAGTCATACGGGCTGGAGATTGTGGAGAACGTGCCTATCGAGGTCAAGCCTAACAAGTACAACGAGTTTTATCTCCAGACCAAAAAGATAAGGATGGGGCACACTTTGAAGAATACGAAGTAAAACTGCATCAATGAAAAAGAGAGGAGCGAATCCTCTCTTTTTTGTTTATTCCCCCAAGGCAGAAAAAAGAGTGAAAGACAAGAAGATTTTTGACTCTTCTTGCTGTAAAAACAATCTTAATTATCTTTGTACCAATACTTTCTCATAAGACATGTTTCATGACTTATCTTATGTAAAGCGTTTAAAACTGTTCCGCTATACATTATTATCTTTTCCATAAGCTTGTCTTACTTTTTCTTTTGCACGTTCCCAAAATTCCTCATGTGTGTAATACACGTCTCCGGTTTCTCTTATTATATAATCTATCATTTCCCTTTCTGTCATGTT
>CAMHCZ010000016.1 GCA_946183755.1 uncultured bacterium
GCTATAAATAAAAAACAGCAGAGCGATAACTCTGCTGCTTTATGTTTGTTTATGGATAAGTAACCGTCCAATTGCTGTTTTCTAATTCCTCTTGCGTGAATGTCTTCTTCTTTACAAACATTTGTTTTTGGTATATTTCTTCCCAATCATAACTACGCATTGTTTTCTCTGTGATAAAAAAGAGTGTCACTCCTTTTTCATTGCTTAGAAGACCGGTACTTCGAAGACGTGGTTTATTTGCGCTTCCACCTATGATTAGAGAACCTAAATCATAAGCATTTATTCTGTATTCAGGCGAAACAAAGCATGACTTGAGAGGATTGCCTGACGAATCCTGCATAGACCCATCTTCATTATCAAAAAACTCAAATAATTCCAATTTTGGTTCTAAAGGCAAAACATCTGCCTCCCCGTATTTAAGATAGACATAAACAGCCTGATCTGTATTATTCCTAATATGTAATTTACCAGGAGCAGGGTCATAGGTGAAAATACACCCTTGAAGAAGCACGGCAAATGATATTAGCAAAAAGTGTCTCATGCTACTATTACATTTGAAACAGCGGACTTCCTTGGTTTATGCAATATAGGATTTACTTCTTCATTGCGAACTCTATGACGTCGGTCATCACGTCCTTGATGTCGAGACCGGCGGCACGCACCTGCTGAGGGATGAAGCTTGTAGGGGTCATGCCCGGAGTGGTGTTCACCTCGAGGATGTTTATCTTGTCGCCCTCGGTGATTATGTAATCCACACGGATTATGCCCTTGGCTCCGATTATGTCGTAAATTTTGGCTGTCTCCGCCTGCACTCTCTTTGTCAGCTCGTCGGAAAGGCGCGCAGGGGTTATCTCGCTCACCTGACCTTTGTACTTGGCGTCGTAGTCGAAGAATTCGTTCTCTGACACGACCTCGGTAATAGGGAACACGACTGTCTTCTCGTCGGTCTTATACACTCCGCAGGTTATCTCTGTGCCCTTCATGAAGCTTTCGAGTATCACCTCGTCGCCCTCGGCAAACGCCTTGGCTATGGCAGGCTCCACTTCCTCGGCTTTCTTCACCTTTGTCACGCCGAAGCTCGAACCGCCCACATTAGGCTTTATGAACATAGGCAGACCGAGTTTTGCCACAGCCTCGTCGGCCGACACGGTCTGTCCTTTTCTGAGCAGGATGTCTGGCGCGATGTTCACACCGAAGCCCGAAAGGTAGTGATTGCAAGTGTACTTGTTGTATGTCATGGCTGCAGCCAGCACGTTGCAGCATGTGTAAGGCATTCCTATCATCTCGAAATAGCCTTGCAGACGGCCGTCCTCACCCGGTATGCCGTGTATGGTCACATAGGCGCAGTCGAATGTCACCTTCTGTCCGTCCTTTGTGAATGAGAAATCGTTCTTGTCTATCGGGTATGTCTTGCCATCGACTTCCGCTGTCCAGTTATTGCCCTCCAATATCACAAGATAGAGGTTGTACTTTTCTGTGTCGATGAATGTCAGCAATCCTGCGGCACTTTTCTTTGATACTACGACTTCCGACTGGTCGCCACCAGCTACGATGGCTATGTTCTTTTTCATTGCTTTGTTATGTTTGTTGTTTTACTCTTGTTTCTTCTTTTTCTCCTCGGTCACTGCCGACATTCTCTCCTTCTGCTCTGTCGCATACGAGTTGACGGCATTGCGTATGGCGGCACGGAGATTGTTCTGCAGCTCGCTTCTGAGGTTCACACCGCCGTTGGAGAACTGTCCTTTGCGTGTGACAGTCTTCTCGTCCTTGTATTTGCACTTGGCAAGACGGATTTTCATGTCGTCCAGCGTGCCGGAAACGTTCACTCCGAGCTTCGTAGGCAATGGCGACTTCAATACCGATATGTGATAATTGAAGTTCATGTCTAATGAGTTCTGACCGCCGACAGCCACCTTGTACTTGTCCATCTCCACCATGAACGGCAGTACCTGCATCTCGTTGTTGTTGAGCAGCAGCTCTACCGATATATTGTCTATCAGGTTCTTCGTCTTCTTCTTGAACATGAGGAGCTTAGCCACTTCGGAGAATGTCTCTCCGTCCATCAGCACGAGCGAGTCGCCTCTTATGACTGTGGCTGCGCTGAGCGATGGCAGAAGCAGGTTGTACGCCGAGTCGAGCGACGTCTTGGCTGTCAAATCCACCGTCACGACGCCCTGGAACGAACGCAACATAGGCACGAGGGAATCGATTTCCGGCATTGTGTTCACAAGGTTGGTTATGTCCACATTGGAGCCTTGCACATCGATGCCGGCGTCGGCGCCGTTCTTGTCGTTGCAGTGGTACATGGCGTTGAGCTTCAGGTCGCCGACATTGGTCTTTGTCGAGAGGTCCTTAAGCATCAGCGTGCTGTTCTTGAGCTGCACTCCTCCGTTGAAGTTTCTCAATATCAGGTTGGCGAATCTCGCAGTGTCCACCTTGGTCTTGAACTTAATGTCTAAGTTAGACGGCAGACAGAGCAGACCGAAGTCTGCGTTCGCCTCCAGCGACTCGTCGTCCGTAGCAGCCGCCTTCTCGCTCTCTGCCGATTGCGCCAGCTGTATCGAGTCCGACTTGCGCTGCTCCTCCACCTTCGCCATAAGCGAATCCAGTCTTGCCCTGCGTGCCGGGTCGCTGTTGCGTTTGGCTCTCATCTCCTCCAGTTTCTGCATATAGCCGCGCTCGAACACCTGCGGACGAATCAGTCTGTCGCCAGTCATGTTCATCGGCTTAATCAAGCCCATCCTCTGCGCATCCTTAATCTTGGCGAAGGTCTCCCGAGTCTCCTTGCCTTTGTATGAGGCGTTGAGCAGCTCGTTGAAGTTGATGCGCTTGCTCGTCAGATACAAGTCCGCCGACAGTGTGCGGCCTCTCAGGAAATAACGGCGGAAGTTGCGCACTTCGCCCGACACGTTCGCCATCGACTTGCCCATCCTCGCATTAAGTCTGTTGAGGTTGATTGTGTCGTCGGTGAATGTGAGGTCCATATTCCTCATCGTGGTGCGCAAAGGCATATATGGCGAATAGTATCTTGCCAACTTGATATTGCTCTTGCCGTCGAATCGGAATGACTTCAGAGCCTGGTCCATAGGCACCTCAGCCGCGCTCACTTTGTTAAGCAGCCTCATCAGAGAGTCTATGTCCACGTACTTCCTTTCTGCGTTTGTTATCAACACTCGCTCGCCGTTGGCTCCTCTCTTGAACTTGCGCGCTCTCGGATAGATAGAGAGGCTCATGCGGAGCGAGTCGGTAAGTACCGCGTCGCTTGGCGAGAAGTACATCATGGAGTCCATGCGGATGCGCGCCGTCAGACGAGGCACGAACTTGTCAACAGTGTCCTGCTTCATAGTCAGCGAGACTGTCGCCTTGTTGCCGACTATAGCCATCGTGTCGCTCAATAATGTCTTCATGCCCGTGAACCTGATGGATCCACGCACAAACGGTATGTGGTTATACACGCTGTCGGCTGTGTATGATGCGTTGAATTCCTTCGTTGTCATGTTGATCATCCTGCCGTACTTGGCCATCATGGTGTCAACATCAAGACGTGTGGAGAAGAACATAATCTTATTGCTCCTCTTGCTGCGCACCGAGTTGATGCCCGACTCTATGCTCAGATTACGGCTGAAGAAATTCACGCCTTCCGACGGCATGCTCGCCTTGATTCTCGACACATCAACGTCAGCGTGTGCGTACATCTTGCGCATCTCGCCCTTCTGCAAATCCTTCAGGTCGAATCTCGCGTTTGCGTCAGCCTTGATTTTTCCGGAATACGCCAAGTCCTTGATTTTAGGAAGCACCTGCGACAGTTTGTCCAGCAGGAGCGAGAACATGACCTTGACGTCTATGTGCGGATTGTCGGTCAGCAGTCTGTCCACTTTTCCTTGCGTCTTCAGGTACGAGTCGCCTTGTGTTATGTGGAGAGTGTCTATGTTGACAAATGACTTGTTCTTTTCTTTGAAGTTCAGGCTCATATTTGAACGCATATTGGCGCTCAGCCTTCCCTCCTTGCCTTTGAAGCTTATCCAGACATCGTTCAGGTCCACATTGCCGTTTACTGTAGGCAGCGTGTCAGCCTTGTAAAGTCCTGTAATCTCGCCGTAGCTGTGTATCGAGCCGCCCGAAACGAATTCCTCGACGTGCTTGTCGTAAGGCTGCGGCACTCTCGAACGCAGATGCTCCACGTCCGGTATGTCTATGTCGAAAGCCAGATTTGTGTCGAAAACCTTGTAGGCTGTGTCGGACTTCAGTTTTCCGTTTACTGCGAACTTGGCGTCGTCCAGCAGCACAGCGAAGTTCTTTATGTCGAAGTCAGTGAAAAGCGAGTCGAGTATCACATCGGCGTTCACAGCGAACGGCATAGGAGCCACATCGACAGTCGTGTCGTTGTAGGCGAGGCTCGGAGTCCTGAGCATCAGGTCCGCCTTTATCTTCGACGCGTATTCGCCTTTCAGGTTCAAGTCGAGCGAGTCTGTGCTGGCCTTTCTCTTGTGCATCTCGTCGAGGAACGTGAACTTGGCGTTCTTGATGCTCAGCGCATTGATGAATATCTCCGGGATAGCCGTCGTGGTCGTGTCTTTCTCCTTTTTGGATTCATAGACATTCCAGTTGCCGTTGCCAGCCGTGTCTATTCTCAAGAATACGGCAGGGTCCGACAAGTAAAACGAGTCCACGCTCACCTTGTCGTTTTTGAGGAACTCTATCAGGTTCACACTCGCATAAAGCTTGGAGAACGAAGCCAGAGAGTCCGGCTTGCTCAGAGCCTCGGAAACGAAGCTGACACTGTCGAGCGTCACCGTCACATTAGGGAATGTGCTGAAGAAGGAGTAGTCCAGGTCGCCGATTTTAAGGTCGCCCTTCACCATATCCGACACATACTCAGAAATCTTAGATGCTCCGTACTTAGTGGGGATCAAGTTGTAAACCGTGATAACGCCCACAAGTACCAGCCCTACAAGTGCTGCCAATATGCCTGATATGATTTTTACAACCTTCATTTAACAGAACTTTAGTTACATAATTGCAAATATAAACTTTATGCAATTAAATCGTCCTTCGAAGACACGTATTTTCTCCATTTTGCTATCAAGGCTGTCATGTCGTCGGGCAGATTGGAATCGAACATCATCATCTTGCCTGTCACAGGATGGACAAATCCGAGCTCCTTGGCGTGCAGCGCCTGACGTGGGCAAAGCGAAAAGCAATTATTCACGAAAGCCTTGTACTTTGCCGTGCGAAGGCCCCATAAAATTTCATCACCTCCGTACCGTTCGTCGTTGAATACCGGGTGTCCCAAGTGCTTCATGTGCACTCTTATCTGATGTGTTCGCCCCGTCTCGAGCCGGCACTCAACGAGTGTCACGAAGCCGAATCGCTCCAGCACCTTGTAGTGCGTCACGGCGTGCTTGCCCATCTCGGAATCCGGTGGGAAGACAGCCATCTTCATGCGGTCGCGCACGTCTCGGCCGATGTTGCCCACCACGGTGCCTTCGTCGTCCTGGAAGTTGCCCCAAAGGACGGTCTGGTATCTGCGGTGCGTGGTCTTGTCGAAAAACTGTTTGGAGAGCTTCGTCTTGGCATCGGCTGTCTTGGCTATAAGCAGCAGCCCCGACGTGTCCTTGTCGATGCGGTGCACAAGACCGAGTGTCGGGTCGTTGACATCGAATTTCGGGTCATCCTTCAAGTGCCATGCTATGGCGTTGAGGAGCGTTCCCTCGAAATTGCCGAACCCGGGATGCACAACGAGTCCCGGCTGCTTGTTGACGACTATCAGGCTCTCGTCTTCATAAACGATGTCTATAGGAATCTCCTGCGGTTCTATGTCGAACTCGCTTGGAGGATATGCCAGCTGTATGGAAATCTCGTCGAACGGCTTGACTTTGTAGTTGGACTTCACAGGCTTGCCGTTCACCAGCACGGTCTGCGCCTCTGTGGCTTCCTGTATGCGGTTGCGCGATGTGTCCGCCATGCAGTTCACAAGGTACTTGTCGATGCGGACAGGGTTTATCCCTTTATCTACTGTGAAGTGGTAATGCTCGTATTTGTCGGCGCCTTGACCTTTCGGCGAGTCCAGAAGGTCGTCAGCCTCATCATAGAATTCTTCGTCTGTCACCATAAAAAGCCTATTGACGATTAAAAGAACTCCTCTATGTCTTTTCCGGAATTAGACAGTCTGTTTGGCTCGGCATGTGAAGCCGCGCCCACCTCAATCTCTGTCTCGCCGCCGACAGCCTCTTCCATCTCGACCGCTACTCCGTCGATGCCTTCGGCACTCGAGCCGACTATCAGTATCAGCTTTGAGCCGACCTCGATTTTGCTTCCTGGGGTGAGGTTCTGTCCCATCACGGTCCTCACTCCCACAGCCAGGTCTCTGTACTCCGATGGCACACGCTGTATCGATACGACTTTGAATCCTAACGACTCAAGTGTCGCCTGCGCGTTTCTCATGCTCAGGTCAGCCACTTCAGGCACCGAGATGAGAGGTTTGCTCTGGGCGTTTATCGAGATGTAGATTGTTCTGTCAGTCTTTATGTTCTCGCCGGCTATAGGAGTCTGCTCTATCACTGAGCCCGGAGCTGCGTTCGGATTGTAAACAGAGTCGATTATCTCGTACTTCAAATCCAAGTCGCTGAGCACCGACTCCACCTGCGCCACCTTCATGTTGCGCAGATCAGGCACTTTCACAGACTCTCCGTGGTTGGTGTAGAACCTTAACCCGAACAAAACGAGGAAGAACAACAGCACGAATGCCGATATTCCTATAAGGAAATGCTTTAAGAATACTTTGCTGAATATGAAACCGAACGCTTCCTTTACTGTGCTTTTTTTCATAGTGCCGGCGGATTCTTGAAATTAATAATAAGAAACACAAAAAGAGGATGGTGCTTATACACTATCCTCTCTATGGGAATCCATCTTCATCGCTTTTTCGCGAAAAGAAGATTTACTTGCTACCTTTGACTTCGTCAGAGACAGTCAATTTAGCACGACCCTTAGCTCTGCGGCTTGCAAGAACTCTACGTCCGTTCTTAGACGCCATTCTCTCACGGAATCCATGCTTGTTAAGTCTCTTGCGGTTGTGTGGTTGGAATGTCTGTTTCATCTCTCTATAATATTAAGTTTCTGTTTTTGTTTTCAAATTTGGGATGCAAAACTAAGTATTATTTTGAATATGAGCAAAAAAACATGCGAAAACTTGCCGTTTTACTGTTCTATCTTCTCTTCATGTCCTTGAAGTTGGCCCTTTTAATCTGCCATCTGTACAGCACTACAGTGAAGAGGAAATATACTCCTGCCTGTATCCAAAGCCACATTATCTCGAAGTTGATCTGCCACAGCGACGCCCCTGCCGAGTTTATCTTGGTGAAGGCTCTGATGCCGAATGTCGATGGGAAGAATCCCGAGAAGAGTTTCCAGAATGTCGGCATGTTGACGACCGGCCATGGTATTCCCGACATGAATAGAAGAGGCAGAGTGGTGAACAGGTACATCAGGAAGACCTCCTCTCTCTCGTAGAAGAACACGGAAATCGCCATCGAGAAGAACACGCATGCCACAACGTACGGCACAATGAACGCCATCAGGGTGTCGAACGACGCCAAATGCGGAAGGTTGAAGCAATGCGGTATGATGACGAAGTTGTATGTCGAGATGAACAGGTACAGCAGGAAATACGCCATCGCCTTGCCCAGCACCACTCTTCTGGCGCCATGGTAGAGCTTGCGCGCCGGCAGCAGGTTGTGGAACGCGTTGTTCTCGCGGTCGGTGCCTGCCCTTATGCCGATGCCTATAACCAGAGTCTGCTGGATGATAAGCACAAGAACACATGGAATGAGGAATGACGAGTAGCCGCCTTTAGGGTTGAACATGGCGTGCATCTCGTATTTCGACGGCATGGCTTGTATCTCGGCTTCCTTTCTGGTCATGCCTTTCTTCATCAGATTGTCCACCTGAATGTCGGCGCCCAGTCCCATAGCCACATAGTTGACAGACGAATATATGGCTCTGAAATAAAGCATGCTCGCCATATTGGAGAATGCCGACACATGGGTCTGCCTGCCTGCGGTTATGTCGTCGGAGAATGTCTTCGGTATGTATATTATGCCATTGACCTCGCTCCTTTTGTAGAATTCGCGCGCCTCCATCATGGACACAGGCTTGCATACCACAGCGACATCCGGCGTGGCGTCTATGGCACGTATGAACTTGCGGCTGAGCGAAGTGTGCGACTCATCGACCACTGCCACTGGTATGTCCCTCACAGTCTCGTTCAAGTAAACAAACGAGTACAGCACCGGGTACAAAAGACCTGCGGCGAAGAATATTATCATCACGCCAGTGTCCTTGAATGTCGCCACAAGTTCATTGCAAGCGATTGTGACCACCTCGCGCATCGCCACGAATATGTTCCTGCTTATTCTTCCCATCTTCGCTAACCTTTAGGATAATCCATGTTTATGCAGGCGTTTCTGAGCCTTGTGAATATTATAGTAGGCACAAGCATGAATATTATCAACGCCGCGAAACTATACCACTCATAGTACCATTCGCAGCCGTTGAGCGCCATCTTCTGATATATGCGGAAATAGAAACGCAGCGGGAACACGCAGCTCAGTCCCTGCACAAAAGGCGGCATGCCCTCGATAGGGAACGTGAATCCCGAGAACGAGAACGCCAGCACGCCGTAGAGCGAACATGCCGAAAGCGCGTCTCGGAGCACAGGCAGCAGTCCTACTATAAGCACCGCCATGCTCTGCGCCGCTATTATCATGAGCACGGAGTCTATCACCATCCATACCACGGATGTGTTGAGCGGGAAGTGCATGTAGCCGAACATTATCGCGATGCACAGCAGAGCCATCATCAGGAACATGATGAAGTACGGCAGCAGCTTAGCCACCAACGCCTTGTGGACATTGTCGTCGGCCATGCGCAGCCATTGGCGCGATGTCCTGTTCTTGAGCTCCTCGCCTATGGCGTAAGCCGTCGTAAGCAGGATGAGCAGCTCCAGTATGCCCGGGATTATAAGGTTTGCAAGGTACACCGTGTAGTTCATCTCAGGGTTGCCTATGGGGTGCACGTCGGCCACGATAGGCTGTATCTGTCCCATGCTGGACTCCACGCTCTGGCCTCTTGCCCGGCGTGTGGTCAGGTTGACGGCGCCGGTGAGTGTCGCAAGCATGGTCGCCACGTTTTTCTGCGATATTGAGCCTGCGGTCAGAAACACTGCGTTGTAGTAGAAATCGATCTTAGGCTGACGGCCGAACGACACGTCCCTCTCGAAGTCCTCGGGTATGACTAAGTAGCCGTATATCTTACCCTGCTGCATGAGGTCGCGCGCATCCTCGTATCTGGTGAACCTCATGACGCGATTCGAGGCTGTGGCGTCTATCTGCCTTATCATCTTGCGCGAGACTACAGAATTGTCCATATCCACGATGCCCAGCTCAAGATTCATAGGCAGTCCGCTCGGCATAAGCGTCGCGAAGAATACGAAACTGAAGACAGGCACCAGGAAAAGCAAGACAATGTACATGAAGCGCGAGAATATCTTGTCCAGCTCGCGCAACACTATCGCCCAAAAACCGTGTTCCCTGTTAATTGTCATCTCTGAAAATCAAACAGTTTTCTTAATCCTTTTCCTTTACAAGAACGCTCATGCCCGGACGAAGGTCTGGAACCTTTTCGGTAGGCTTGGCGTGTATTTCGAATGTCTTGACATCCCAGTCGCCGGAAGTCTTTGTGGCTCTCCAAGTGGCGTATGTGCCCAGAGCCTTTATGTAAGTCACTACGAGCGTTATCTCCTTGTTGTCGAGTGCTGGCACAACGGCCTGTATCTTCTGCCCTTTCTTGAAGCTTGAGAGTTTGTCCTCTCTGATGTTAATCGTAACCCAGAGATTGTCCAAATCTATGATGTTCATTATAGGCGCACCCTGTCCGACGAGCTCGCCCTGCTTAGGGAATACCTCGGAAATCTCGCCTGAGATAGGAGCCAGCAGCTGCACCTCCGGCAGGAATGCCTCGACCTCGTCAACCGCGCCCTGCGCTCTGTCCACGACTGCCAGCGCCGCCTTCTTGTCCTCGGCTCTCGCACCGTTCTTTGCCATGTCGTACTGCGTCTTGGCGGCTCTTTCGGTAGCCACTGCGGCGTTGTACTGCGCCTCGGTCTCGTCGAACTTCTGAGCGGAAACGACCTCGCCTTCGTAGAGCTTCTTCACTCTCTCGTATGACTTTTTCATTATGTCGAGGTTTATTTTCGCCTTCTGCCACATCTGGTAAGCGGCCTCTATCTGCTCCTGCTGCGCTCCGTTCTGAGCCTTCTGGCTCTGCGCCTTGGCGGCTGCCTTGGCTGCCTCGGCCTGCTGCAACTTGGCGTACAACTCAGGAGAAGAAAGCAGCACGAGTGTGTCGCCCTCCTTCACCATCTGACCTTCCTCGACCTTGAAACTCTGTATTCTGGCAGGTATCTTGCCCGAGACTCTCACCTCGTTGGCATCGACCTCGCCTTGTATCACGTCTTCCTCTTGCGTCACAAAGAACCATCCCATAAAACAAACCAGTATGACAACAAGCAAAAGTGTTGTCAAGCCTACTATGAGATTAGCACGGCTGCGGCGCTCTTTTCTTGCCGCAAAGCTTCTCTTTGATTCTGCGTGCTTCTTTGCCTCTTCGGTCTGTTGTGTGTTATTGTTTTCTGTCATCTTCTTCTGTATTTATAGAGATTGTTATTTTCCTGTGGATTTCTGCAGATACGATTCACTCATGCGTGTCTGCACCATTGCATCTATCGCGTCGGCGTGCGCCTTGAGCCATGCCGTCTGCGCCTCCATCAGAGTCGAGACCGGTATCATGCCTGCCTCATACGAGAGGTTGGCGAATTTCAGGTTCTCATCGGCTTTGGATAGATTAGCGAACGACATCGCCTCGCGTCTGTGGCTCTCGTTCACCTTGTCGGCAGCCTGAGTTATGTCAAGCTCCACCCTCTCCCTCGCGTTCTGCAGCTGCAGACGAGCCACGTTGCGCATGCTGCGCGCTATGTTCAGTGTGTGTATCTTCTCGCCGAAGTGTGTTATAGGCATGTGTAAGCCTACTCCCACTTCCCATAATCCTCTGAACTTGTTATTGAAGCCGTCCAGCAAGTTAGGGTTTGTCACCACATAACCAGCCGTCAGCCCTATCATAGGAAAGAAACGCGCCACTTGTATTCTGCGGTTCGATTCCGCTATGTCAAGGAGTGTTTCAAGCTGTCTTATCTCGTTTCTGTTGTCAACTCCAGACTGTATGTCCACATTCACATCCTGAGCCAGACGCTCGCCTGGCTGCATGTCTTCGTCGGCCAGATGTATGTCGGTGTTGAGCGGCAGTCCTATGACCTGGCAGAGCGCCTTCTTGGACAGCACCACTCCGTCCTCGACCTGGAGCTTGGTCATCTCCGCCTCGTTAAGCTTCACCTTCACGGTCAGTCCGTCAGCCTTGGTGGATGTCCCTATGGCGATTGACTTCTCGACATCGGAGTCAAGCTTCTTAAGCAGCTCCACATACGACTCCGCCAGCTTCTGCTTGTTCACGAGCGACACCACTCGCCAGTAAGCCTCGTCGGTCGAATATGACGATGCGTTCGTCTCGTTCTCCAGACGTGTCTCTTCCAGCTTCTTTGCGTTCTTAGCTATTCTGTTGAGCTCGACTATTCTTCCGCCCATGAACACCGGCTGAGTGACCGTCACCGCTCCTACGAATATGTTGCGCGTGTCGGTTTCAAGAGCGCCGGCTATATTCTGTCCTGCCGAGTTCAATGTCGTGCCGAGCGCGCCTGTCATCGGGCCAAGCATCGGACTGATCTGAGCGAACAGCGGATTCGTAGCCAGAGCCGGATTCGCCGCCAGCAACGATTGCATGCCTTGCGACACGCCATTCTGCGCCGTTGTGCCCATCGAGCCCAAAGCGTTCCTCTGGTCCTCGCTCAGCAACTGTATCTGCTGATCTGTCCATAGATAGCCTCCGCTTGCCGATATATTAGGAAGATATTGCGTAAAAGCGGCCTTCTTCATGCTGCTCGCCATCTTCACCTTCTCCTGCGCCACCTGCACATTCTTATTGTGGGATGTCGCCATCTGTCTGCACTCCTGCAAGGTGTAAACCTTCTGAGCTTGCGATGCCGCGGAAACCAGCAACAGCAGTGAAACAATAAGAAATCTCATATTCATGATCTGCTTTGACTATATGCCTTTAAAAACTCGCGCCCCTTTCTAAGAAAGACGCGCGAGATTCTTGGAATTGGATTTTTTTCTCTTGCTATTAAGCGAGGTTTGAGAAGATTGTTCTCAGGAGTTTCTGCAGCTTAAGAACATCAGTCTCTGTGAAACCGATAAGCGCACGCTGCATTGTTCTGATTGCAGCCTCGTGAGCAGCCTTTACCTGCTCCTCGCCCTTCGCTGTGATAGTCACGATGTTGTTTCTCTTGTCGCTCTTGTCTGTAGAACGCTTGATCAAGCCTTTGTTCTCCAAGATTCCAGCTATACGAGAGATGTTCGGCTTGTCTCTGTAAGTGATGTCAGCGATTGACTGCTGAGTAACGTTGTTGTTCTTTGTCAGAGACAGGAGGATTGTCCACTGATCTGGAGTCACCTTAACGCCAGTGGCTCTGAACGAACGCTGCAGCTCTCTGTTGATAGCTCTTGTTGTACGTCCAGAAAGAACTCCGATCAAAACATTAATGTCTAACTCCTTTAATAATGATTCTACTTTTACTGCCATAATCTTGTATTGTTATTATTATTACTATTGCCCTTTGTACGTTTAAATCACTTATGATTTCTACAAAAATAATAATTACAAGATTACTTTTTCAACTAATATACATCAAATAGTGACTTTAAATCTTTATTTTATATAAAATATTCCCCTGAAAGGCGCACAGATAGTGGGTTTAAGATTGGTTCTTAAACTTAGTTAATTAACACTTTTACCGATGATTGGGCTGTGGAATGTGTTACGGCACAGGGTCATAACCCGAACCACCCCACGGATTGCACCTGAGAATTCTCCTTACTGCAAGGTAAAGCCCTTTGAACGGACCATGCTTCTGTATAGCCTCGAGCGCATACTGCGAACATGTGGGTGTGTAGCGGCACGAAGGAGGAAGCAGCGGAGAGATGAAATGCCTGTAGAACTTTATGGGCAGTATCAGCAGGAAGACAAAGAATCGTCTTATGGCGGCAAGAATCCTGTTAGTCATGGCTGAAGACCCTTTCGCTGAGTTTGCTGAGCGCCTTGCGCATCCTGCTTTCCACCATGCCGTAGTCGATATTGCTGTCCGACACGTATCTGAAAGCCACGCACAGCGTCTTGCCCCATGCGTCAGGAACATTGCCGTAGAGAGTCTTCTTGTTCAGACGGTAGGCTTCGCGCATGCGCCTTTTCATCAGGTTGCGGTCCACAGCATGGCGGCGGTAGCGCTTAGGAGCGGAGAACAGGACCTTGACTTTGGCGTCGGAAGGCGCGTCCTCGACACGGTACACCACCCTTAGGGGAAATTCTATGAATGACTTCCCTTTCTCAAAGAGAGCCGAAGTACGAGTTTCTCCCTTGAGGTGCTCTTCCGGCGAGAATCTGTACCCCTTGCACTCCATAAACGAGAATTTTTATGATTTACTTTTTCTTGTGGTTCTCCTTGACGTAGCTGTCGAGAGCGGCTGTTATGGAAGAGAACTGTGGCGAAGGCACTTCAACGTCGAGCCTCAACCTGCCTGTGTTCTTGATGGCAGCCGCAGTCTTTTCTCCAAGACAAGCGATGGATATGTCGCCCTGCTCGAAGTCCGGGAAGTTCTCAAGCAGCGAAACGATTCCGTTAGGAGAGAAGAACACTATCATGTCGTAGTCGAAAGTCTCGTCCGGCTGGAAATAGTTGTTCACGGTGCGGTACATGACAGCCTTGTCGAAAGTGAAGCCTTTCTCCTCCAGCACCTTGTAGCGCCCGCTTTCCTGAGCCTTCTGCTCCTCGTTCTGCGAGTCAGCGCCCACAAGCAGGAACTTCTCGTCCTTGTGCTTCTCCATCACAGTCACAAGAGACTCGAACTTGCTGTCCGCACCGAAGAATATCTTTCTCTTGCGGTACTGTATGTAATGCTGCAGATACAGAGAAATCTTCTCCGAAGTGCAGAAATATTTCATGTCGTCAGGCACAGTAACTCTCAGCTCCTTGCACAGACGGAAGAAGTTGTCAATACCAAGCTTAGCCGTGAATATTATTGCAGTGTGAGCCAGAATGTCGATTCTCTGCTTTCTGAAGTCCTTGACGTCAACAGGCTCGTTCTTGAAAAACTGTCTGAAGACGATGTTCACACCATATTTCTTCTCAATGTCATAATATGGAGACTTTTCTGACTCCGGTTTTGGCTGTGAGACCAGTATTTTCTTGATTTTCACGTGTTTTGTGTTTTGTATTGATTGTATAGGTTACCAAGCCATTATCAACTTCAATGAAATCAACAAGGCCAATATTTCAAAGGTGCAAAGATACAACATTATGTAAATCAACGAACCCAATTCCATACCTCTGATGAAAAAGATTTGGAATATCTTGAAAATCAACAGCGAAACATATATCGCACATAAGACACAAGACACGATTAGCAGCGTCTCGAACATGTGCGATGGGGCGAATACAAGCAGAAGTGTTACTGGGTATAAGGCTACGCCAAGGCCATAAAGCAGGAAGAAGTAGTTCTTTATGTACAGGTCGCCGCACTTGAAAATGAAATTCAGGAAATGCAGGCCGCATGCCTTCATCGCAAGGAACATGACGGGTATGGCCATGCACGCCAGCAGCGATATGTTGCCCATGCCGGTCAGCGCCTCAAAGCCGAAGCGATATGACAAGGCGTAGATGGTGACTGATGTCGATACGATGAAAAGGTAGAACAGGTTGACGTTGAACAGCGATATGCTTTTGGATGTAGAATCGACGAATATGGACAAACGGTCCTTCTTGTGGAAGAATCCGCTTATAAGCTCGCTGACGTACAGCCTGCGGGATATTATGACATATATGAACGAGAAGAACGCCAAGAGCATAACAACGACCAGCAACGGGTTGTCCAATGGACGTGCCGGCAGCGGATTGCCCACAAATCCGGTGGCTATGGCGTTGATTGCCTTGGCTGGCGCCTCGGTTATGAACTCCTTGCTCTCTATCAGAAGCGAGAGCACGTCCTTGGCCGTATCCAGAGACACAGTGTCTGGCTGCGCCACAAGGCTGTCAGGAGCTGTGTCAAGCGTTGGCACTATATAATTAGGGCTGGCAAGCTCTTCGCTCGCCAGCCTTTTTATGGAATCTAAAAATAAGTTCGGAAATTCCACCATTGCCACGCTCTCTTGCAAGTGAATGTTATTTTTCTGAAAGCAGAGTATTAAACCTTGTCAGGAACAAATCCGCATCCGACTTGGTGATGCACAAAGGAGGCAGGAGTCTGAGCACTGTCTGACCTGACGCTCCTGTGAATGTCTTCTGCTCGAATATGAGTCTCTTTCTGAGCTCAGCGATAGGCTTGTCGAACTCGATGCCTATCATCAGACCCATGCCGCGCACGTCGATGATGCCGTACTGACCCTTCAGGAGGTTGAGCTTGTCCATAAGGTAGTCGCCTATCTTGGCAGCGTTCTCCACGAGCTTCTCGGCCTTCATGATGTCGAGCACTGCGATGGCTCCTGAACATGCCAGCTGGTTGCCTCCGAATGTCGTGCCGAGCTGTCCGAAGACTGGCTCGAACATTGGGCTGATGAGAAGTCCTCCCATCGGTATTCCGTTGGCTATGCCCTTTGCCACAGTGATGAGGTCCGGCTTAA
Organism: uncultured bacterium; assembly: GCA_946183755.1. Taxonomy (GTDB): domain Bacteria; phylum Bacteroidota; class Bacteroidia; order Bacteroidales; family Paludibacteraceae; genus UBA4363. The sequence goes on from CAMHCZ010000016.1 coordinate 15,841, forward strand.
CGTCGAAATGCTGATGCGCGAAGAACTTGCCTGTTCTTCCGTATCCTGACTGTATCTCGTCGGCTATGAGGATGGTGCCGGTCTTGGTACATTCCTCTCTCAATGCCTGGAAATATTCCTTTGTTGGTATTCTTATGCCGCCAACACCCTGCACACCCTCGATGATGAACGCGCACACGTCCTCAGCCGCCAGCGCCTTCTTCATGGCGTCGATGTCGTTCATTGGGACGTATTCCACTGGGAATGCGTCGTTGATAGGGGCGATTATCTTAGGATTGTCGGTCACTCTGACAGCGCCGGTCGTACGGCCGTGGAAAGAGTGCGATATGGCTACCACCTTGCGTCTTCCGTTGTGGAAAGAGGCGAGCTTCAAGGCGTTCTCGTTTGCTTCTGCTCCGGAGTTGATAAGGAACAGCGAGTAATCCTCATAGCCTGACATCTTGCCCAGTTTGTCGGCAAGCTCCAGTTGCAGCTTGTTGATGACGGAGTTTGAATAGAAACCCATCTTGTTGAGCTGTTCTGTCACCTTCTGCACGAAGTACGGATGCGTGTGTCCTACAGAGATGACAGCATGACCGCCATAAAGGTCAAGATACTCTTTCCCCTGGTCGTCATAGATTCGTGTAGCATTGCCGCGGACAATGTTCACATCATAAAGCGGAAAGACTTTGAATGGTTCCATAATTAAATTTTACTTTTCGTTGTGTATATGTTTTTTGTCTTGGAATAGACTGCAAAGATACTAAATAAAAAAGAATAGTGCCTGCAAAAAAGAAAAAGAGCGAAAGACAGCCGTCCTCCGCTCTCGCTTATGTTTGTGTCTGTGTTATCTGATGCTGAGTTTCTGCACTGTTATGCCTTGCTCGCTCACAACCTTGACTACGACGTTGCCAGACACAGCGACGCTCTCATACTCTGTGACGTTGCCGAGCTTCTGGCTAACGATGGTTCGTCCTGCCGCATCGAAGACTGAGACCTCGCTTATCGTGTTGTCTGCCGAGCCAATGACTTTCACCTTAGAGCCTGCGCTGAATATCTTTAGGCCGGAATCGCTTGCCGTAGCCGCGCCGGTCGCTATCTCTGACGATGACTGGAATCTTATGAACAATGAGCCCTTGGCTGTGTTAGCGTCGAACGCAAACTTGTATGAGCTCTCGTCCTTGAGGTTCAGCTGCTCGCCTGTCTGCTTGTTGATGAGCAGTACATCGACATTCTCGAACTTCTCAGCCCCCTGGAACGCCAAGGTCACTTCACCCTGCTTGTCGGCAGAGACTGACAGCGGCGCCTCGTAAGGAAGCGCTGAGAACTGGCTTATGTCGAGCATCTTGCCGTCTGCCTCGGTGTAGATCTCATCCTCGGCGTTTACTGAGAATATTTTCTGTGCGTCCTCGCCTTGCACATAGCCGTTGCTTGCCTTGCTGTTGAGCCACAATGAGAAGTACGACTTGTTGCCTGCGGCGTTCTCGGCCGACACATACAACGCAGGATTCTCGCTCAGCTCGCTCTTCTTGAGCACACAGTTTCCTGTGTTGTCGGTCGTGAAGTTGTTCTCCAAGTCAAATGTCACAGAATTGCCTATGTCAGACTTTCTCTTCACGAAGAACGACTGCATTGGCGCAACCATCGTCTCGCCAGTAGGGCTTGCGCTGATGATTTCCGAACCGTCTGATATTATGCTTGTGTTGCCGTTCTCTTCTGATACGAGAATTATGCTGCTCTCTATCACGTCGCTGTTGTCGCTGAGGAAAGACTGTATGTCGAGGTGTGTCATCACAGGGTTGGCTATCAAGTTGTAGTCGCCTATGTTTGACAGCCCCACGCTGTATGTGCTTGGCATGTTGTCATTGTCATCCTCCACAACGAATCTGTATGCTTTATCGGTCTTGTTCAATGTCTGAACAGCGGACTTGAGCAGCTTGCCATTGAGCGGATTGAACTTGTTCATAGTTGTCACAAGGTTACCGTCATTGTCGGTCCTTGGGAATGTGATGTCTTGAACGTAGTTAGGGTCGCCATTGTTTATGAACGCCTTGAACGCGAATCCTATGCCTGGTGTCAGAGGTTCGTTGAGCGAGACGCAGCTCTTGAACCAGTAGATTGACTGTGAAGGGTCGGTCTTGGACAACGCGTCGTTGAACCTCGACAGATATGTCACAGGCGAACCGTTGAAGTAATAATCGCCGGTATACATCTCCTTCAGAGGGCCAGAAACCATATACCATCTGTTGATGTTGATTTTTGTCTTGACAAACGCCTTGTTGTAGTCGAGGTTCTGCAGACCGAGCACTCCGGCTCCCGGTTCGAATATGATGGTGTCGCACTCAGCCGTGTTGTTGTATGTTATGCCCGCGCCGTTTCTTGTACCTGCGATGATAGGGTAGTTAGCCACTGTCACAACTGTTCCGTCGGTCAATGCCACTTCACTTCCTACCTTTGTTATGACAGCCACTCGTCCCATCTTCTTAGATGGCACAGACTTCGTCCAGTTGTCTTTGTTGCTCCAGTCGTTATCCGCAGCTCCTGTCCACACTGTCTCGGCGTTATACTCATAGAACTTTCTCCATGTAGGCGCAACGCTGTATTCGTCATCACTGCCGTCTGGCACATAGAGCATAGCGCTGAAATCAGTGAAGCTGGCGTCGGTCTTGCAGACTGGCGCAGTGGCCGACTGGCAAGTCACGCTCTCGAGCCCTGTGCAATCGGCGAAGGCTCTGTTGTCAAGAGCCGTAATGTTGGCACCGAGCACAATGTCCTTCATGCTTGTGCAGCCTTTGAACGCCTCGAA
>CAMHCZ010000017.1 GCA_946183755.1 uncultured bacterium
CATCATATCTCGGCAAAAAGCTGATAGAGAAAGGATATGAGAAAACCAAAGTTGAGAAGGACGCCGACATCTATATCATAAACACCTGCTCTGTGACCGATGTGGCTGACCACAAATGCCGACAGGCGGTGGCGCATCTGCACCGACAGAGCCCAAGCGCGAAAATCATCGTCACAGGATGCTACGCACAGCTGAAGCCCGACGAGATTATAAAACTGCCAGGCGTTGACCTCGTGCTGGGCATAAACGAGAAACTCGACATCGACAAGTACGTCGAGGAAATCGAGTCCGGGAACGAAAGCCATATACAGCACACGGAAACAAAGGAAATCAAGGACTTCTACCCTTCCCGATCATACGAGGACAGGACAAGGTGCTTCCTGAAAGTGCAGGACGGATGCGACTATTTCTGCACCTACTGCACGATACCATACGCACGAGGCAAAAGCCGCAGCGGAAGCATTGAGAGCATAATTGAAGAAACCGCCAAGGCCGTGGAGGACGGAGCCAAGGAGGTGGTGATAACCGGAGTGAACATAGGCGACTTCGGCAGAGGCAACGGCGTTAAGTTCATCGACCTGATAAAGGAACTTGAGAAAACCGACGGCATAGACCGATTCAGAATCTCGAGCATAGAGCCGAACTTGCTGACCGACGAGATTATAGACTTCGTGTCAAAGTCAAGGAAATTCGCGCCGCACTTCCACATACCGCTGCAGTCCGGAAGCAACGATGTGCTGAAGCTGATGGGCAGAAGGTACAAGAGAGAATTGTTCCAACACAAGATTGAGCTTATCAAGCAGATGATGCCCCACGCCTTCATCGGCGTCGATGTGATAGTCGGCACCAGAGGCGAGACACCGGAGTTATTCGAGGATTCTAAGACATTCATCGAAAGCCTGCCTATCAGCCAGCTGCACGTATTCTCATACTCCGAAAGAGCCGGAACCAAGGCGCTGGAGATACCTTACATCGTGAGCGCAGAAGAGCTGAACGCCTTTGACAGAGCGCATCAGGGACAGAAAGCGACCGTTCTGTGGGAGAATACCAACAAGAACGGATACATGTACGGATTCACAGAGAACTACATAAGAGTTACAACGCAATATGACAAGGGACTTGTGAACACATTCCAGACCGTTGAGCTCGGCGATTTCTCCGATGACAAAATACTATCGCTCAAAGCCAAGGCATAAGCAGATAAATGGTTTCTTTACACTATCTTTGCAAACTGACTACACACACGACCGAAACATGAAATTCGAAATAACAAAAACTGCTGAAAAGAGCGAGGCGAGAGCGGGAACGATAACCACAGACCATGGTAAAATAGAGACTCCGATTTTCATGCCTGTCGGCACACAAGCCACAGTCAAGGCCGTTCATCAAAGAGAACTTGAAGAAGACGTAAAAGCCCAGATAATACTCGGCAACACATACCACCTGTACCTGCGCCCTGGCACCGAGATAATACACAAAGCCGGAGGCGTGCAGAAATTCAACGGATGGAACAAACCAATGCTCACCGACAGCGGAGGATTCCAGGTCTTCTCGCTCTCCGACAACAGAAAGATAAAGGAGGAAGGCGTATATTTCCGCTCGCACATCGACGGCTCTAAGCACCTATTCACTCCAGAGAACGTGATGGACATAGAGCGCACAATAGGCGCCGACATCATAATGGCGCTGGACGAGTGCACGCCAGGCACTGCGGATTTCAACTACGCAAAGACCTCAATGGAGAGAACGCACAGATGGCTGGACAGATGCATCGACCGCTTCAACTCCACCGAGCCGCAGTACGGATATGAGCAGACACTGTTCCCTATCGTGCAAGGATGCACCTACCCTGACCTCAGAAGAAAAGCGGCAGAATACGTAGCAAGCAAGAACTGCGACGGCAACGCCATAGGCGGACTTGCTGTGGGCGAGCCTACCGATGTCATGTACGAGATGATTGAGGTCGTGAACGAGATACTGCCTAAGGACAAGCCGCGCTACCTGATGGGAGTCGGCACTCCGCAGAACCTGCTGGAGGCGATAGACCGCGGCGTGGACATGTTCGACTGCGTCATGCCGACAAGAAACGGACGAAACGGCATGCTCTTCACCATGCACGGAACGATAAATATAAAGAACAAGAAATGGGCTGACGACTTTTCGCCTATCGACGAGGAAGGCTACTCCTACGTGGACCACGCATACACCAAGGCGTACCTCAGACACATGTTCATAGCCAACGAGTTCCTGGCGCTGCAGATCGCCTCGATACACAATCTGGCGTTCTATCTGCGATTGGTGAAGACAGCGAGAGAGCACATCATCGCCGGAGACTTCAAAGCATGGAAGGAATCCGTAGTAAAAGAGCTTGGAAAACGAATTTAAGTCATGAGAATCATAAAGAAACTTGATTGGTACATAATGAGAAAGTTCCTCGGAACATTCCTCTTGTGCATTGCGCTCATTATGGCCATAACAATCGTTTTCGACCTGACCGAGAAACTCGACAAGCTTACTGAACATAATGCACCGCTCAGCAAGATAATATTTGAGTATTACCTCAACCTGCTGCCGTTCTACTTCAACATGTTCAGTCCGCTGTTCGTCTTCATATCCGTCATTCTGTTCACATCCAAACTGGCAGGCAACAGCGAGATTATTGCGATGCAAGCCAGTGGCATAAGCTTCAAGAGGCTGCTCTACCCTTATTTTCTGTCAGCCACAGTCATAGCCGTGTTCATATTCTTCTTCGGCAGCTACATCATACCGCCTGCCAACAAGACACGACTCGCCTTCGAAAACCAATACGTCAAGAAATACAAGGACGACATAGCCGACAACATACAGATGGAGGTGGAGAAGAACGTCATTCTGTATATCCAGTATTTCAACTTGGAAAGAAAAAGGGGCAAGAACATGTTCCTCGAGAAATACGAGGACAAGAAGCTCGTCTCGAGAATGACCGCCAAGAGCATCTATTGGGACACGCTCACGCATTGGAGAGTCGAGGACTACACGATACGCAACTTCAAAGGAATACACGAGGAGATGACTTCGGGGCAGAGCCTTGACACCACCATCAACATAGAGCCGGCGGAGATGTTCGTCTCGCAGGAAGAAGCTCCGCAGATGAACAACCGTGAGCTGAAATCATACATAGACAGGCAGAAGGAAAGAGGACTGGGCAACGTCAAGGCATTCGAGGGCGAATATTACACACGCTTCTCAAATCCGTTCGCCGCATTCATTCTTACGCTCATCGGCGTGTCGCTCTCAGCCAAGAAAGTGCGTGGAGGCACAGGAGCGAACCTCGGCATAGGCATAGCGCTCAGCGCGGCATACGTGCTCTTCTCGAGGTTCAGCACATCGTTCTCCATCAACGGAAGCATGCCGTCGGTCATGGCTGCGTGGATGCCGAACATCATATTCGCCATAATCGCATTCTTCCTCTACAGGAAAGCGCCGAAATAAAGAACTTCATAAAACCGTAGAGACGGAGCACGCTCCGTCTAAATCACACAGAATCAACAAAATCCACATTTTATAGAGGCGAATAATTATTCGCCCCTACGCACACACCAAATACATTCTCATTTCGTTGCATTGATCTGATTCATCGCACCCCCCACACACAAATCTGTTTCACCCCGTTGGGGTTCTTTTGTATTGACGTTTTATCAGGGGCTAACGCCCCTGCCTATGGATATTCCGTCCCTTTGGGACTGCCACAGCGGCATCAATTAAAACAACCCCGAAGGGGTGAAAACAACATAGACACGGGTGTGAACCCGTGGCAAACGCGACAACAACGATGAACCCCGAAGGGGTGACACAAAACGCTTCGACACTTCGGCTGCGCTCATTTCGACTACGCTCAATGACCGGATGGTTCGGTTGCTGTGGTTCGACTACGCTCACCAACCTATCAGAGCCGAAGCACCGAACAAAAAAAGGACTGCAAAAATTGCAGTCCTTTAAATTTGCTATAATATTTCTATTATTCAGCTGCTGGAGCTTCCTCAGCTGGTGCTTCTGCTGCAGGAGCCTCTGCCTCTGCTGCCTCAGCCGCAGCTTCCTTAGCTGCTGCTGCAGCTAAGGAAGCTGCTTCCTGACGCTTCTTAGCGATAGCCTCTGCCTTAGCCTTGTTCTTAGCTGCCTCTTCCTCCTGACGCTTCTTGGCTGCTGCCTTAGCGTTGTTAGAGTTCTCGTCCTTAGCCTTGTTCAAAGCTGCAGTCTTCTGCTCTTTCCAAGCGTTGAATCTCTTCTCTGCCTCTGCCTCGTCGAATGCGCCCTTCTTAACGCCACCCTTGAGGTGCTTCATCAAATAAACACCTTCGTCTGAGAGGATGTTGCGTACTGTAGGTGTAGGCTGTGCACCGTTCATAACCCACTTCAAAGCTACCTCGAAGTCAACTTGTACAGTTGCAGGGTTAGTGTTAGGGTTGTAAGAACCTACTCTCTCGATAAACTTTCCATCACGTGGAGCGTTTACGTCCGCAGCTACGATGTGGTAGTACGGATAGCCTTTGCGGCCGTGTCTTTGCAATCTTAATTTGGTTGCCATGTTTTGAAATAAATTTAATGTATTAATATTATACAGGTGCTTTTACTCGAAAAGCGTCGCAAAGATACGACAATCTTATGAAATGAGGAAATCATGACACCAATATTTTAATCCCCTATCCTGTCGTGCTTAAACTAATTATAATTACTTTTGCAGATACGCAATAAAGAACGTTTTATAATCATGAAGAAAAACATTGTAATAACAGGCGGCGCAGGCTTCATCGGCTCTCACGTTGTACGCCTGTTTGTCAACAAATACCCTGAATACAACATCATCAACCTCGACAAGCTGACCTACGCCGGCAACCTGGCTAACCTCAAGGACATTGAGAACAAGCCTAACTACAAGTTCGTGAAGATGGACATCTGCGATTTTGATGCGTTCTACAAGTTGATGCAGGACGAGCAAATCGACGGCATCATACACCTTGCCGCAGAGAGCCACGTTGACCGCTCCATAAAGGACCCATTCACATTCGCAAGAACCAACGTGATGGGAACGCTCACACTGCTCCAGGCCGCCAAACTGTATTGGGAATCATTACCTGAGAAATACGAAGGAAAACGATTCTACCACATATCCACCGACGAGGTTTACGGAGCGTTGGAGATGACCAACCCGGAAGGCATAAAACCGCCTTTCACCACTACGGCTTCAAGCGCAGAGCACCATCTGGCATACGGAAAGGATTTCTTCTACGAGACCACAAAGTACAATCCGCACTCGCCATACTCGGCTTCAAAAGCAAGTTCCGACCATTTTGTACGCGCGTTCCACGACACCTACGGCATGCCGACTATCGTGACCAACTGCTCCAACAACTATGGTCCATACCAGTTCCCAGAGAAGCTCATTCCGCTGTTCATAAACAACATACGCAACCGCAAGCCACTCCCTGTCTATGGCAAGGGCGAGAATGTGCGCGACTGGCTGTATGTCGAGGACCACGCGCGTGCCATCGACGTGATTTTCCATAACGGCAAAATCGCTGAGACATACAACATCGGCGGATTCAACGAATGGAAGAACATCGACATAATCAAGACCGTCATAAACACTGTTGACCGCCTGCTCGGACGCAAGGAGGGCGAGGACATGAACCTGATAACTTACGTGACCGACCGTCTGGGACACGACGCGCGCTATGCCATCGACTCGACTAAGCTGCAGAAGGAACTCGGCTGGGAGCCATCGCTGCAGTTCGAGGAAGGTATCGAGAAGACGGTCAAGTGGTATCTCGACAACGAAGAGTGGATGAACAACGTCACATCCGGCGAATACGAGAAATACTACGAGAACATGTATAAAAACAGATAGGCCTAAATATCACTGAAACAGAAAAGGTCAAGATTCAGAATCTTGACCTTTTTTATTTGCATGATAATCTTGACTTAACGAACTCGTCCTAATGATTTGACAAGCAACTCATCCTTTGTTATTGCTCTAAAAGCCAAATAGCTGAGAATCAAAGAAATCAGAGGAAAGACGATAGGCAGATGGAAGTCGAAATCTGTGTTCGCGTATTTGTACGCTGTGTACATATATACAGCTACGACCACATAGAACCCGACCTGCAGCACCATGTTGAAGATGGTGAGTTTTATCTGCGAAGTTCTTTTCTTGTAGAGGAATATCGTGATAAGCGCGATTACCGCCACAATCACCTCATACAGAGTAACAAGCGACGTGCTTATGAGCATATCGCCCGATTCCTTGTCAACGATTCCCTTGTAGGTCATCTGGTAAACTTTGACGTCCTTGGTGACTTTCACATCCGGCTTAGCCTGCTCCTTGTTCTCGACGTCAAGCTTTACATTGTTTATCTTGAAATCGAGCAGCGGAGTCGCCACCATTGTCGCGAACAACACAACGACGACAAACAGATATAGAGTCTGTATCCTTTGTATCATATCGGATTATTTTTTCTTTTTCCACTGTGCGTCACGCACCTTGTATATTCTCTCGATAATATCGACAACCTTCAGTCCCTCAAGCACATTCGTGGTTATAGTGCCTTGCTCGTTGAGCTTATCCACTACGTTCTTTATCACCAAGTGGTGGTTCTGAGCCGAGCCCTTGTATGGTCCGTAGTCGTTAGGCGGATTGGAAGGCGCCAGCTCCGGCATCTCGTAACCCTCGATGTTGCAGTAAACAACCTCGTTCATGTACTGTCCAGCCACCTTTATCGTTCCCTTCTCGCCTACGATTGTTATTGAGCTCTCGAGGTTTGTGTCATAAACCGATGTCGAGTAGTTGATGCAGCCCATGCCGCCATTGACGAAATCGAATGTCACGACACCCGAGTCCTCGAAGTCCGTCAGCGCCTGATGCGAGAAGTCATGGAAGTTACCCTTGATGTTCTCGATGTCGCCGAAGAGCCAGTACATTATGTCTATGAAGTGCGAGAACTGTGTGAACAGCGTTCCGCCGTCGAGAGTCTGCGAGCCGTGCCAGTTTCCTGGCTTGTAATATCTGTCGTCGCGGTTCCAGTAGCAGTTGAGCTGAACCATGTATGTTGTGCCCAGCAGCTTCTGGTCAACAACAGACTTGAGCCACTCTGAAGGCGGAGAATAACGGTTCTGCATGACACAGAAGACGTGTCTCGACATCTCAAGCGACTTATACAGCACCTTCTCGGCATCGGCCTTCGACAATGCGATAGGCTTCTCTATCACAACATGATAGCCAGCTCCGAGCAACTTAACCGCATAGCTGGCGTGATATCCGTTAGGTGTGCAGACATTCACAACATCAGCATCCACTTTGGCGCTCAGAAACTCGTCTATCGAACTGAAGTATTGCTGATCGCCGTCAAAGCCGGTCTCCGACTTTGGCAAGATGTCGCAAACCGCCACAAGCTCGGCGTCAGGATTGCGCTTTATCATCTCCGCATGACGCTTGCCTATGTGGCCTAAACCAATAACAGCAAACTTGATTTTTTTCATTTCAGTGTATGTTTATTTCGTTCTTTCTACTGTGTTGCTTTCCGCGTCGTAGTGGTAAAGCTGGTTCGTCTCCGGACAAACGGCATTGCCATCGTCGTCGAACTTCAGTCTTATGCCGTACTCGCTCACCCAGCCTATCTGCTTGGCGGGATTGCCCACCATCAGCGCGTATGGCTTGACGTTCCTCGTTATCACCGAGCCGGCGCCTATCAGCGCATACTGCCCTATCTCATGTCCGCAGACTATCGTCGCGTTAGCTCCGATCGACACGCCTTTTCTCAGGACCGTGCTTCTGAACTCGCTTTTGCGCGAGACGAAGCTTCTCGGGTTTATGACGTTGGTGAACACCATCGAAGGGCCGAGGAACACATCATCCTCGCATATCACCCCTGTGTAAACGGAAACGTTGTTCTGTATCTTGACATTGCTGCCAATCCTTACATTTGGCGAAATTACTACATTTTGACCAATGTTACAATTCGCGCCAATCTCCGAATCGGGCATTATATGTGAAAAATGCCAAATTTTGGTGCCTTCGCCTATCTTCGCTCCGTCATCCACTATCGCCGTTTCATGCTTGAAATACGCCATATCTTATTTTTTATTGTAAGACAATACAGAATCGCAGATATACGACAGCTGCTCCTCGTCCAGCTCTGTGTGCATAGGCAACGACAGAACATGCTTTGACAAATGCTCAGCCACAGGGAAGTCGCCTTCCTTGTATCTCGGGTCCTGATAAGCCTTCTGCATGTGCAGAGGTATCGGATAATACACCATCGAAGGCACATTGCGCTCCTTCAGATAAGCCTGCAGACCGTCTCTGTCCACATCGTCGGCCAGTACCATTGTGTACTGGTGGAAGGCATGGGTCGTGTAGTCTGCGCAAACAGGAGTCTTTATCCAGCCGCACTGCTCAAACGCCCTGGTGTAATATGCCGCAGCCTTGCGCCTTGCCTCGATGAACGAATCCAGATAAGGGAGCTTCACGTCAAGCACAGCCGCCTGCAGAGCGTCAAGCCTGCTGTTCACACCTATCATGTCGTGGTGGTATCTCACAGTCATGCCGTGGTTGGCAATGGAGCGTATCTTGGCAGCCAGCTCATCGTCGTCGGTGAACAACGCTCCGCCGTCGCCGTAGCAACCGAGGTTCTTCGAAGGGAAGAATGATGTGCATCCGATTTTGCCCACTGTGCCCGACTTCACACGGCGTCCGTCCTTGAATATGTATTCCGAGCCCATCGACTGGCACGCGTCTTCTACGACGTACAGTCCATTTTCGTCAGCCAATTTGACAATCTCTTCCAGATTAGCGTTCTGTCCGAACAAGTTGACAGGCACAATCGCCTTTGTCTTAGGCGTGATGGCTTTCTTAACCGCGTCTATCGACATGCAGAACGTGTCCTTGTCCACATCAACCACGACCGGTGTCAAGCCCAGCAGCGCCACGACCTCAGCCGTAGCAATGAACGTGAATGTCGGAGTTATCACCTCGTCGCCCGGCTTCAGCCCCAAAGCCATCAGGGCTATCTGTATCGCTTCGGTACCATTGCCCACTGCTATCACGTTCCTCACGCCCAGATACTCCTCCAGATTCTTCTGAAACTCCGCCACCTTAGGACCTTTGACAAACGCTGTGGAATCAATCACAGCCTGCATCTCCGCGTCCATCTGTGGCTTCAAACGCAGATACTGGCTCTTAAGATCAACCATTTCTATCTTCCTCATATCCCTATATCTTTAAAAACCGAAATTAAATCCGAATTCAAATGTGAAATTCTTGCCCTGATAGAACTTAGGCGTGTACATATCAAGGTATTGCTGTGCTGTCAGATTGTTCTCGTAAGTGTTCAGCGACGCCTTCGCCGACCTGTCGTAGCCTTGAGCATGGTTATACTCCGCTCCGATGTACACATAGCAGTTGTTAATCAGCTCATACAGAGCCTTGAACGCTATGGAGTTATTCTGCCATACGAGTTCGTTGAACGGCTTCTGGCTTATGACCGTGCTGACCGTCTTTCTCTGATAAACATAGTCGTTGAAGTGTCTCGCGTTAGTGTAAGAGAGTGACAAATCCAACTTGCGTACTGGTCTGTAGCCCAGTTTGAAATAAATCTCCTGCGAATTGTCGCCGAGGTAATGTCCAAGACAATAGCTGTTAGACGCGAATGTCAATGCGTCAATCGAGTGCTTGTAGCATATTATGTTGCTGCGTGTGAACTCGAAGTTAGCGTACAGATTGGTATGCGGCTCCGAGTATGACGCGCCAACCTGATAGGAAATCGGGTTCGCCTCGTCGTTTGACGACTTTATTCGGTCAAACTTGAATTCGTCGATATAAATCGAAGCATACAAGTGCAGATTCTTTATGTTTCTCGTTGATATTGTGGCGAATATCTGCGAATTCTGGTTCTGCGCATTCAGTCCCTTTGTCTGCAAATGGTCCAGCGCCTTGTAGTATGCGAATGGTATGAAATACGCCAGCATCGGCGCAGATTCTCCGTATATAATAGAGTTTCCTATGGATATGTTCAGTTTCTTAATCGGAGTGATTGTCAGCATATTGGCTGCAATGTACTTATTGTGAGGGCGATACTGGGCAGTTGTATCACCAGCAGCATTAACCTCCATGTAATATCTTGACTTGTCATACACATTGCTGACTAACCATCCGTGAATATAGTTGAGCTCTATCCATCTTACCGGCTTGAACGAAAGTGTCAGCATAGGGAACGAAGGTCCTCTGCCTGAGAGAATGTTGCTGCTGTGCTGGCTCTCGCCCCAAGTGACATTGTCCTTCACCACGCCAATACTTCCGTACTTGCAGTAGAACTTGATACCGCCGCGCATATCGGAATAGTCGCCGCCATATTCAGCCTCCTTGTATTCCACACCAGGCAGAAGGTTGAGGTATGGTCCTGTCGACAGGCGCGCGTCAGCGTTCTGCAGTCCGTTTTTCAGGAATTTGCCGTAATAAGCCTGGTCTCTGAGGTTAGCGAACAACGACACATGATTCCAGAGCGTCGCCTGAATGTCGGCTCCCCACCACCTCTGCATAACCGGTCCGTTGGTGTTGACCTTCACATTGCCGCCCAGCAACGGTGTGACACGGAACTTGAACGTGCCGTTATTATACTGGAACGCAGGCTGCCACAACGACACATCCCATGTCTTCCCATCCTTGGCAGACTTGTGAATCCTCGTGTTGTTTGGCAACGTGTCGCGCTCTATGGCGTAATCCTGCAGAAAGAACTCAAGGTCGCCGCGCATACGGTTGTTCAGGAGGCTGTCTTTCTCCTTCGCCTCGGTCAGTTTCTTGGCTATGAACTCTCTGCTGTACGGACGTATGGCAGAGTTGACTTCGATGACGCCTTGGTTAGCAAGTTCGTCCATGAAGTCGTAGATTCGTGTGTAACTCATACTTTGCGGTATGTCCTGAGCGAACAGGCATAACGGCAAAGACATTAACAGAAATAGAATTCTAGTAATATCCTTCATAAGCAATTCCTTATATTGCTGTCACAGCCCCTATCTTGAGGCTTCTTAATACAAAATACAAAGATAGCAAAGTAAAACAGCCACTCAAAGAGTTTTAAAAAACTTTATGGCTTTCAATGGCTTCTCGCCTTTCTGAAAAATATATTCCTCAGTATCAGGAAGAAATACTTGACATCGGTTTTAAAAGGATGTTTGGCGTACTGCTCCAAATACCGTTTCTCGCTCTCGAAAATCTCTTCCTTGGTCTTAGGCATATCCACATAGAATGGAGGGAACAGCCCCGGAAGGAAGCGCGTGCGCAGCAGCTGCAGGTCCTCTGGGTAGATGGAGAAATACTGCCGGCTCAGAGGACGGACGCCGATGAGCTTCATTTCGCCCCTTATCACGTTCAGGAACATAGGCATCTCGTCGAGCCAGTATTTACGGAGGAACTTGCCTATCGTCGTAATGCGCTCGTCGTCAGCGAATTTGCCGCCTTCCTGAAGTCCCTTCTTCTCATAAACGTACTGCTGGATATACTCCGCATAAGGGTGCATGGTGCGCATCTTGTAAACATAAACTATGTTGTAATCCTTGCCTATGCGCGGAAGTCTTATCATCACGCCGTAGATTTTGCGAGGGGTCTGAGGCTCCGGCTGCTTCGCTCTGTGTGCAAACACGCCGACCATCCTGCCGAACTCAAAAACCTCGTCAACAGCGAATCCGCAGAAATAAAGCCGTCCGAGAACTTCCGTCTTGGAGAACATTCTCTTCTTTCCTTTGGTGAAATCGAAATACAAACGGCGCGAGAAGAACATTCTCGGCAGCACACGCCTATACACGAAATACACTGCGTAAACAATGCGATTGATGACCGCCGGATACCTTGCCAGAATCTCCTTCTTGATGACTTCCTGAGGTGTGAAGCAGCAGAAAAAGCGGCCATCGTCCGGAAGTTTTGAATTAACTGTGCAGAAAAGCTTGTTCACGCCTCTGATAGTATTCAACGGCTTGAGATTGACGATGGTGTCGTAACGGTTTTCTCTGAGAGACTGGATGTTAAACAAGCTTGTGGTGGCCAGACACTTGGTCGTGGAAACCGTCAAATCCACATTCTGCTCCAATATATTAAGACCGTCTTCGCCGATATTCTCCCTTATGCCGCCGAGGAGTCCCTTGTACTCCGACTCCGTAAGCTTCTCCTTCGGCACGCTCAGCTGCTGAGGGGCGCGCTTCGGAGCATAACTCTGAGGCTCGTTGTCCATATCCTGAGCGTATCTGTAAGCGTAACTGAGGAACTCATAAGCCAGGCACAAAATGCCGACTATCAGCACCGCCCAGAAAATCACGTCGCCTGCCATTCCCTCGACATATCTTATGATATAAAAAGCCGCCAGCAATGCATAAACCAGCGTCGGAACCATAAGCCTGAAGAAGCGCTTCACGAACGAGACACTGCCCGACTCCTTCTTGTAACGCCCTGCCAGGAGCGATAGCAGCAGCCATCCGAACATCATGCACAAAAGCATGACGACGTACTGGTTGACGTAAATCTTCGCCATCATGGTTCTGTAAAACCAGACCACGAAAGCAGAAATCAGCCAAAAGACTACGTCTGCGACTATCTTGACTTTATTGAAACGGTATTTCTTCATCTTCCTTTGTTCATTGCGCGTTTCACAATGTTTTTCGCCGACTGCATGACCAGTTCCTTGAACCACGCCAAGGCATTGTCTGTCCATCTCTGCGGATGCGTCGTCATCATGGCTTTATGCGGAAACGAGCCGTTGTCCAGCGCCGCTATCACATCGGATGTGGAATGGTAGGAGTAACCCTTGGCTATCCACTCCTTCTGCTCCGGCACATTGTCGCGCCTCGACACCAAGTGTCCGTCCCACATTCTGCCCGTGTCGGTTATATAGAACAGGCTCTTGTAGTCGGCGTCATAGAACGTGTCGCCAGCTATGCCGTAATCCTTATAGTCGTAGCTCTCCCAAAGCGCCTTGCTGTCTATGCCTGACAATGGCGAACCGTGCATGCAGATTGTCTCAACCGGAGCCACTTTTCGCATCACGTCCAGCGACTCGGCGAAATGCCTTATAGCCTTGTCCTTATCGCCGCCAGCCAACACAAGGTCCTCGTAATGGTAGCCTATCTCGTGCCCCAAGTCACGGATTCTCGCCACAATGCCTTCGTCGTAGCTGCACTCTCTCATCCTGAAAAAATACGTCGCGCTTATGCCTTTCGCCGACTCCATTTCCGCTGTTTTAAGTGAGTTGCCCGGCCTTTTGTCCACATCATGGCGCAGGACAATGAACTTTTCGGGCAGATTTTCGTTTCTCAAAGACAAATAACGTCTGAAGGTCATGACCTCATAACCTTTTTCTAACATTTTATCCAATAACGAGTTATATGCTTTGAGTGTAAAATCCGCCATGCAAGTTCAGTCCAGAAATTTCATAATGCTAATATAAGGATTTAATCATTTTAATACACAGGAGATAATATGTTGTTAAAAATAAAAAAGAGCGACATTTGAAATCGCTCTTCTCTATTTGCTATATTATTTTTCCAACCAGTCTTTCAGTTTGTCCAATATGAACTCAGCCGCGTGGCCGTCGCCGTATATCTGAGGGAAGTCCGGCTCGGTGGACTTGAAGTGCTCGAAAGCCGCCTTTATTCGCGTCATGTCATGCCCTGCCAGTATCGACGCACCAACCTGCACGTTCTCTATCCATTCAGTATCCTCTCTCAGCACGATGCTCGGCTTGTGGAAGTAGTAAGCCTCCTTCTGCACTCCTCCGCTGTCGGTCAGTATCATCCTCGAATGCTTCTCCAGCATAGTCATCTGCAGGAAGGACAGTGGCTCCACAATCCTCAGTCCGTGGCTGTTGTATATTCTTTCCGTCAGCTCTTCGCCGAGGTGTTCTTTTATGGCATTCACCGTCCTCGGGTGCAGCGGCATAATCACCGGCATGTCCTCCGACAGGCTGATTATCGCCTCCATAATGTCTCGGAGCACATCGGCGTTGTCTGTGTTTTCGGCACGGTGCACTGTCGCCAGTATGTAATCGTCCGGCAGCGCAAGGCTCTCGAACCAGTCCTTGCAGACCGTCTCGGCTTTCTGGGAGAAATGCAGGCTGTTGTCGTACATGATGTCGCCGCAATGAAACGCCACCCTTTTTTTGCCATTGGCGAAGTCCGGCTGTCTGACATCGGCTCTGAATCCCTCCTTCCTCAGGTTGTCAAGTCCGGTCTCGGTAGGAGAAAAAAGCAGCGACGATATATGGTCTGTGGCTATGCGGTTCAGTTCCTCCGGCATTCTCTTGTCGTAGCTTCTCAGTCCAGCCTCCACATGTATCACCGGCACTCCAGCCTTCACTCCGACCAATGCTCCGGCTATCGTGGAGTTCGTGTCGCCGTAAACTATCAGCGCGTCAAAGTGCTTTTCGGAGAGGACGCGTTCAATGCCCGTCATCATCTCGCCAGTCTGATAGGCGTGCGAGCCGCCACGGACGTTCAGATTATAGTCCGGACGCGAAATGCCAAGTTCGTCGAAGAATACCGCCGACATTTTCTCGTCGTAGTGCTGCCCCGTGTGCAGTATGCACTCGTTGAACGTGTCGCTGTACTTCTCTTTTATCATTCTCGAGATAGCAATCGACTTTATTATCTGCGGACGTGCGCCTATTATGGTTAGGATATTGAACATTTGCTTATCTGAATCTGTACTGATACTCAGGCGTATTCTTCATTACCTCCTTGCTCTTTGGGTAATTCTCTATGAACCATGTCAGGAAAGCCGCATAGTCTATCTTGTCGGCAAGAAGTGCTTCCTTTTTCTTTTTCCAGACTTCCTTAAGATTCGGCATTGCCAGAAGCTCCTCTATTTTCTTGAACATCTTTTCCGAATCCTGTGGCAGGAATCCGTATGTCATATCATACGTTCTCTCTATCTCATTCAGCGTATGCAGTTTACCAACAAAAGTATTGCACCTTATAGCCGGTGTGCCGAGAACCGCCGCCTCCGACGTCATTGACTGGCTGTCGCCAACGAACATAGTCGCATAATACATGAGCGAATGGACTTTCTCTGGCGAAAGCTTTATCTGGTATTTCTTGAATTCGTCGTCAATATTTTTCTCTGTCGTGATAAAAACCTTTCCATGCTTGCTCAGCATCTCCACAAGTCGGCGCTTATTCTCTATGGTAAGTCCTACGACACCGACATCATGATGAGCCTTGAATGCGTTGAACCTCATTACGAAAAACTTCTCGCCTTCTGCCAATCCAGCCTCTTCCAGCACCGATGGGTCTGGTTTGAAATAATTCGGATGCAAGTGAGCTAACGCATGATAAGAAGAATAAAAAA
Source organism: uncultured bacterium (assembly GCA_946183755.1). Classification (GTDB taxonomy): domain Bacteria; phylum Bacteroidota; class Bacteroidia; order Bacteroidales; family Paludibacteraceae; genus UBA4363. Next base: position 15,362 of record CAMHCZ010000017.1, read on the forward strand.
CAGTCTTGGGCGACTTTCTGTGAGTGCCTACTGGTGTCATTATAGAGTCCGCGAACCTATGCGCGTACTTGACAAACAATGGTTCAACCTCATCGTCGTCGTCATCTATGACTATGCTCTTCATTTTTGACAGTCTGCTGACATGAGCTATCGTCACAGACGTTCCGACTCCAACATCAATACGCTTCTTCAAGGCTATCTTCCACAATCTGAAGTCATACAAAAGCTGCATCAGACCTTTCTTGCCTATCGAATCGCTCTTGTGTCCGATATAGACGTAAGGTATTCCGTATATATCCAGAAGCTTTATTGCCGCAGGAAGATCCTTCACCGTGACAGTGACCTCATTCCCGTCCTTCACCAGCTGTTTGTAAACATTCTTCAGCAAATGCACATGCGCCGGATGACATATGTCAATCAGTATGTTCATTCTTATTTATTTTTCTTATAACACGCGCAGGATTGCCTGCAACTATCTCATAAGGATTCACATCCTTTGTCACCACGCTTCCTGCGCCTATCACTGCACCTTCGCCAATATTCACGCCATTCAATATTATTGATCCAGCGCCTATCCACACGTCGTCACCAATATTCACATCACTGCCCCTATGAGAAGCAGCAGTTTCTCTTATTCTTGAAAAATTAGCATGAGACACCAGCACAATCACCACATGCGGAGCAATAGAAACTCTATCGCCCAATTTCAAACGTCCTCTGTTATCTACAAAGTTCTGGGTAAGACACAAGTCCTGAGCCACATAAACTCTTTCACCAATTTCATATCCCATTTTTCTCAATGACCAGACACGGACTTTGCTATATGGAAAATGAACACCTACTTTATAAAGCAAGGCATTCTTTATACGACAAAAAGAGTTTCTTAAATTCATATCGCTATCTCGATTTCAAAAAAGCCACGGCACATTTGCCTATGAAATACAAAACACGCTTGTTCACACACAAGAACCTGCCGTGTTCCACTAATTTTCCTCCAAATTTAGCTTTAAATTCTCTCACTCCATAACCTTCATCCGGTTTTCCTGCGCCCATCATGTCGAAACACTCGTAACCATGCTTCGCGGCATACATGATTCCGCCATACGTAGCCAGAGTCGAAGGACTGAAGGACTTGTACTCTTGGTCCTCGCCACAGGCAAACCACTCATACAATGTCCTGCCACCATGCCCAACGCAAACCGTACCGCCAATCACCTTGCCCTCATACTTAATCAGCACGAACTTGCAGTAATCGTTCTCATATAGCCGTTTGAAGAATGACAACGGGAACAACGGCGTCTTGACACGAGTCTTGTACAGTTTCTTCAATATGACATAATAGGCTCTTATATCCTCATAATCAGGGTTCTCGTCTATCACAGCACCTTTACGCAAAGCCGCTTTCGCATCACGCTTTCTGCTCTTGCCCATATTCTCATCGACCACATCCTCGCTCGTCGTGTCTATCTTGAAGTTGAGATGCTCCTGGTACTTGAAGCCGCAACTTTCAAACAATGATTTGTACTTGCTGTAATCGTTGAAGTTTCTTGTCTCTATGTATATCGCCTTGCGCCTCAGCAAAGACCTTGTCTTGTTCAACAATGTACGAAGAGCCTGCTTGCTTATATCATCGGCCAACATCGGTCCGCCTATTATTATCGCCCTTCTTGTCAGCTTCTGTTTTACGATTGGACGCACCTTTGTGACATAGCCGACAACTACGCCTTTCAGCACGCCATCCTCGTTCACGCTCACGACAAAGGGATTAAAAACTCTAGGCAACGACTCGTAAAAGTCATAGCAATCCTCCGTTTGGAAGAAATTCGCCGTGTTCGACTCCTCCAATGCTCTCCACTGGTCCTTGTCGATATTTTCCTTTATCGTGTTTACAGTTATATTGCTCATTTTTATTCTACCAGAGTTTTTAAAACCGCCACTATCCTTTCAGCAGCCTTGCCGTCCCATTTTTCAGGAATGCCGCCCTTTTTCCACTCGTCATTCATAAGGCGCTTCATCGCTGGAGCTATGTTTTCCGGATTTGTGCCTATCAGTTCATTTGTGCCAACGGTGCAAGTCTCAGGACGTTCGGTATTATCTCTAAGGGTCATGCAAGGCACTCCCATAAAGGTTGTCTCTTCGGTTACGCCGCCGCTGTCGGTCACCACAGCCTTGCTGTTTCTCACAAGGTAGTTGAACTCAAGGTATCCCAACGGCTCAACAAGATGAAGGTTGGGGATTTGCATGCCGCCCTCGGTCATCATCTTAGCTGTTCTCGGATGTATCGGGAAAACGATTGGCAATCCGTCGGCATTTCCGCAAATTTCTTTCAGCATAAGGTCGAAGTGGGCTATGTTGTCCACATTGTTCGGGCGGTGCATGGTCATGACTAAATACTCGCCTTGCCTCAGATTCATCTTGTCGTAGAAGTCCGGCTTGCGCAGTCTGTCATAATTGGCTATCAACGTGTCTATCATAACGTTGCCAACAAAGAACACGTTAGCCGAAGGTACTCTCTTGCTCTCAAGCAACGCCTTGGCTTCCTCTGTTGTGGTGAAGTAATAGTCGGCAAGGCAGTCGGTGACCATACGGTTCACTTCCTCTGGCATTGTCATGTCGTAGCTTCTGATGCCAGCCTCCACATGAGCGACCTTGACATGCAGCTTCTCGGCTGCTATGGTGCAAGCCATGGTCGATGTGACATCGCCCACGACGACTACCAAATCCGTCTCGTTCTGCATCAAATCCTGTTCAAAAGCCATCATTATCTTCGCAGTCTGCTCAGCCTGGCTTCCTCCGCCGCAACCTAAGTTCGCATCCGGTTTAGGTATGTTCAGTTCCTCAAAAAAAGTGTCGCTCATCACC
>CAMHCZ010000018.1 GCA_946183755.1 uncultured bacterium
AAGTATTTTACCTAAACACAAAAGTTCACTTGAGAGCAAATTGGGACATAGACCAGGAATGGGACGTAGAAGCAATAAAACTCGAAAGACAGAAGCCGGAGATACTCAAAGAGGCGGCTAAGAACAACAGCAAAAAGAAGAAAAAATAAATGTCAAACCAATTAAAACACGGCATTATGAAAAGGACATTACTCACGATATTAGCATCAGCCGCCATAGCGATGACTTCGGTGGCGCAGTCCATCCCTTTGAAGATGAACAATACATCGTTCAAAGCCGGCGAAAAGATTGTTTACGACGCATACTTCAATCTCGGACTGATATGGGCGCACGCAGCAAAAGTGACATTCACAGTGCAAAACACAGTGTTCCAGAACAAGGAGGCATACAAGCTGACAGCCGCAGGAAGCACGCTGAACACCTTCGCGAAGTTCTACACCGTGCACGACACCCTCTACAGCTACGCGCAACGCAGCACTCTGATTCCGCTCTACTACAAGCGAATCGCGCATGAGGACTCATACTGGGCAGAAGACATTTTCATATTCAACAAGAACACAGAAGACGCCACTGGCGTGAAAACCACATGCCTGCGCCGCAAGAAAGCGCCGGACACGAAACAGCTGGAGCTGAAGGGAGTGGTGACAGACCTTGTGACAGCTATCTACCGACTGCGCAACTTCGACTTCGAGCACTCCAACCCTGGCAAATACATCCCTTTCAACATCGTATATGACGACGACGGAAAGAAATTCGACCTGAATGTGAAATACGTCGGCAAGGAGACCGTAACTCTGAAGAACGGCGACAAGTACAGATGCATAAAGCTGAAGCCTAAGATGATAAAGGGCGGAATCTTCAAGAGCGAAGATGCCGTAACCATCTGGATAACAGACGACAAAAACAGAATTCCTGTGTATATAGAAGCAAAGATAAAGGTCGGAGCGCTCAAAGCTTATCTGCGTTCTTACCAGGGACTCAGCCACGAGCTGACATCATACGCAGGCAAGGAAAAATAAAACGCATTTTATAATCAACGATTCGCCGGAGCAACCCTCTGGCGAATTTCTTGTGTTTAGAGATGGAAAAAAAGAGAATAGAGTTCATCGATTTAGCAAAAGGATTCTGCATTCTGCTGGTGGTGTTCAACCACATACACGAAACCGATGTCATGCTGTGCTCGTCAATATTCAGAATGCCGCTCTATTTCTTTCTTTCCGGGCTTTTCTTCAAGACTTATTCCGGATTCGGAGAGTTTATGCTGAAAAAGACAAACCGTTTGATTATCCCATTCCTCTTCTTCTTTTGCCTTGGTGCAACACTTTACTTCGTACTATGGAGATGGACTCCGAATCTGCGCGGAGGCATGGAGACCGACAATGTTTATTCAAACATCCCTATCTGGTTTCTCCTTGCATTATTCGAGGTGAACATAATATCATTCCTTCTTATAAAACTGGCGCACGGAAAGACTCTACCCTGCATGATACTATTCACGCTTGCAGGAGCCGCCGGATACTTGATTGAATGTTTCAACTATAACATCTACTTCTTTTTTGACACAGCATTGACCAGCGCGCCGTTCTTTTTTGCCGGATACATCGTACGCCAAAAGACAAATATGCTGCAACCGAACAAATATGACAAATTCTGGCTGCCTGTCACGATAGCATGTTTCGGCGTTGTCGTAGCTACTTATTTATGCTACAAAGAGAAGATAGACCTGCGGGCAAACATTGTGCATTACAACTTTTTCGCATTCTACTTCGCGGCACTGTGCGGCATCATGGGCGTATTGACAATAGCCAAAAGGATAGGACGCCTCCCATTGATTTCATACATCGGCAAGTACAGCATTGTGTTGCTCGGTGTTCATTTTCTGCTGCTTACCGTTTGCGACATGTACTTAACCCCTGTAATAGGGAAGCATAACCTGCTGAGCGACACGACATTCTTTGTAATAATCGTCGCAGCAAGCACACTGACAATACCTGCATTCAAAAGATTCACGCCAAAGTTCATTGCGCAAGAGGACCTCATAAAGATGCCGCAGAAGAAGAAATAGCTGACAGTTCTTGCGGACAGCGGCTACGTCACACACGCCACCGAAGCGACATAAAGCCTGGCTCCTGGCGCTTTTGACAATTCCGCGCAACACGACGCCATGGTAGCCCCTGTCGTTATTATATCGTCAACCACAAGCACATTCTTGCCGGCTATTCTGTCTGGAAGGTCAAGCGAGAATATTCCGGCCGAGTTCTCCCACCTCTGCTCGCTGTTCATTGTGGTCTGCGACTCGTTGTATATCTTTCTGACAAGCGCCTCACGCTCTATCTCCCACCCCGTTATCTCCGATATTCCTCTGGCTATCACATCGCACTGGTTATAGCCTCTTTTGCGCAGTTTTTTCTTATGCAACGGCACTGGCACAATGCAGTCCACATCAGCAAACTTGCCGGATTCGAGCAGCACGCGGCCGAGGTCTCTGCCGAGCATCTCGCCTATGTCCTCACGTCCATGATACTTGAGCTGATGCACAAGTTTCTGCACGGCTGAGTCTTTCTGGAAATAATATGCGCAGACGGCATGCACAAAATCAAGGTTGCCCTCCAGGCGGTCCTCAAGCAAGATATGCGCCGACTTCGGAGACAGAGGACGCTGCAGTTCCGCACGGCAGGACATGCACAAACAGCGTTCAGAAGGCGTGTCCAAGAGGATTTCTCCACAAATCGGACAAGCCCTCGGATAAAACAAATCGATAAATCCGCGCCAGAGCTTAGAAAGAAGTCGCATATTGGTCAATAATATTACCTTAAGAAGCAAAAATAAAACGTATTTTTGTAAAAAACACAAATCGGCATAGATTACCAATGCAGATACTGCACCTCAGACATAAGGAAATAGACAAGAAGAAATGGGACGAAGCAGTGGCTCGCGGCTGCAACCTACCGTACATGCTCTCCTGGTGGCTTGACACGGTCTGCCCTGGCTGGGAAGCACTGATAGCTGGCGACTACGAGCTGCTATTCCCTTTGTCTGTCAGGAGAATCGGGCCACTGAAAATGATTGAGCATCCAGTGCTCACGCAACAGCTCGGACTGATTGCCGCAGACGGACACACGCCCACAACCGAGGAAGTTGACACGTTCATAAAAAGCATACCATACTGGAGCTACATGCTCTGCCTGAACGAGAATAACCGCACAACGCATGCCGACCAAGTCAGGCTTAACCTGAAACTGCCGCTCAACCATTCGTACGAGGAAATCAGCAGCCGTTTCTGCAGCAACACGAGACGGAACATCAAGAAAGCCGAAACCTGCGAACTAAACGTAACCGAAGCTAGCGCTGACGAATTCCTGAATTTTTACATAACACACAACTTGCACAACAACGCAAAGCGCGAGACTTTGGAGAAACTGCTGTCGGCAGCAAAAGGCAACAACGCATGCGAAATCCTCTCAGCCAAGAAGGACGGCGAGACTGTAGCCGCAGTAATGTTTCTCAAATTCAAGAACAGATTAGTATATTTGCTACCGGCAAGCAGCAAAGAGGGGAAAGACAGCAGGGCGATGTTCTTGATAATAAACAATATCATAAAGACACGCTGCAACTCCGACACGGAGCTGGACTTCGAAGGCTCAATGGCAGAAAGCGTCGCCAGATTCTACAAAGGGTTCGGCGCCACAGAACATCACTACTGCAGGATAAGGCGCATGACGCTGCTACACCACATCAGAAAGATTTTATGCAGAATAAGAGGAAGAAAATAATGTTCACGGCTGTGTGGTATCCCAACAGATACGACAATATGGCTGGCCTATTCACAAGGAAACATGCCGCTGCCATCTCACGCCTAAACGACATTTGCGTAGTATATACCTTGCCGGACGAAAACGTAAAAATAACATCGCCGCTACGACTTGAGGTGAACAACTACGAAGGTGTAAACGAGTATTCCCTCTATTACCACAGTTCAAGCATACCGGTGCTGAAGAAAATCATCAACTTCATATTCTTCTCCGCCGCTGTGATAAAACTGCTGCGAACAGTATTCAAGAACGAGGGCAGACCAGACATAACGCACGTCAATGTGCTGACACGCTGGGGAGTCGTCGCTTATTTAGTGAACAAGATTTACGGGATTCCTTACGTCGTGACAGAGCATTGGACACGTTATCTCCCTCAGAAGAACGCTTTCAAAGGAGCTGCCCGGAAATTCCTGACAAAATTAGTGTGCCGAAATGCCGGCAAAATAATGCCTGTCTCCGAACTGCTCAAAGATGCAATGATGAACAACTGCGACCTAAAAGGCGATTACGAGATTGTGGAAAACGTTGTCGACGACTTTTTCTACACGCCTGCAGAACCGGCGAAGAATGACAAGAAAACAATACTCCACGTTTCATGCTTCTACGACGAGGCAAAAAACATAAGCGGCATAATCGAGGCAACGGAAGCGCTGAAGAAAAGACGCAACGACTTCAAAGTAGTAATGCTCGGGACAGGCATAGACTATGAACCGCTATACAACAAAGCGAAGGAGAAAGGGCTGCTGGATGTGATGGAATTCATCGGAGAGCAGACTCCGGAGCAGGTCAAGGAATGGATGGACAAGAGCGACTTTTTCCTTCTGTTCTCTAATTACGAGACAGCTGGAGTCGTTCTGCAGGAAGCAATAGCATGCGGAAAGCCTTGGGTATCGAGCAACGTGGGAGTCGCACAGGAAGACACAGAAAACAAGAACGGAATCACAATGAACGCCGGAGATGTAAAGGCGCTCGTCGAGGGAATGGACTGGATGCTGGACCATCACATGGACTACGACCTAAATGATCTGCGTGAACGTGCGAAAATGTATTCATACGACAACATCTCACAGAAGTTCAACAACATCTACAACGAGGTATTAAACACCAAATGAGCAATTTCAAAGAAGCCATATTAGGAAAACTGCCAATAAACTGGAGAGACAAACTTGCCACCATGAAGCGCTACAGCATAACTGGGCACTGGGGAGCGAAAGCGCCTATCGTATTCTACCTATGCGACGGCACGACATGGCACGGAGGGCTGTGCGACAGGTTCAAAGGCATCGTGTCACTATACGCTCTGTGCAAAGCGCGCAAATGGAAATTCCGCATTGACTACACATTCCCATTCAGACTGGAGAAATTCCTCGAACCTAACTCTTATATCTGGACTGCGGAGAAAGGCGAAAAGTCATATAACACCCTGCATGTGAAAATGATGCGTCTGATAGGCGACAACACAGCCAAAAGACTGAACACCGGAAGACGCAAGCAGCTGCATATCTACGCCAACAGAGACATAACCGAAGAGATAAACAAGGCGTACAACAAGACTTATCAATGGGGACTGCTGTTCCGCGAACTATTCAAACCGACCCAAATGCTGCATGACATAATAGAGGAGCATAAGCAGAAAATAGGCGGAGAATACGTGGCGGCTGCATTCAGGATGCAGAACATATTCGGCGACTTCAAGGAGTATGACTACAAGCCTCTGGCCAGGGAAGAGCAGGAGAGAATCATAGAGGATTGCATCGAGGCAATAGAAAGCATTATAAAAGAAGAGGAGAAGCCTGTCGTCGTGACTTCCGACAGCATGACTTTCCTGAAAGAGGCAGCTAAAGTCAAAGGCGTATATCCTATAATGGGCACATCTTCGCATCCCGACACCAAGGGCAACGGCTTGACCGAGAAGGAATACTTGAAATCGTTTGTGGACTTCTATATGCTTGCCGGAGCGGAAAAAATCTTCGCGCCAGCGACCGACGAGATGTACAAAAGCGGCTTCCCCGAGACTGCGGCTAAACTCTACGACATACCATTCGAAAGGCTGTGGCTATAATCGACAACATAAGGAGCATATACCATTCGCTGAAGAGCAGAAGCATCCTTCAGAACTACACGTGGATGACCATCCTCAACATTGTCAGCCCGCTCATCGGTGTCATTCTCTATCCGTTCGTCATACGCAAGACCGGCTCCGACTCATACGGACTGTTCGTGTTCGCGCAGTCTGTGATACAGTACGCAGTGCAGCTGGTGTCGTTCGGATTCGATGTGCCTGCCGCCAAAACCATAGCGCAGAACAAGACGGACAAGGCGTTGCAAAGCAAACTCGTCACACACGTGCTCGCCATGAAGACCATGCTGAGCCTCATCGCCGTAGCCGCATTCCTGCCTTTTGTCTTCACGCTGTCCATCCTCTCCGACAACAAGCCCATCTTCCTGTGGTCCATAACACTCATTGTCGCCGAGCTATTCAACCTGCAGTTCTTCTTTCAGGGTATAGGCAAGATGAAGGTGATGTCCATTATGTCGCTCGTGTTCCGGATTCTGATGATTCCTGCCGTATTCTTGTTCATAGACGGGCCGGAGGACAACGTGACCTACATGATAATAACCGGCGTAACGCTTTCTGTAGGACCAATCTGCAACTTTCTGTGGATGATATGGAAGGAGAATGTCTCTTTTACGCCATTTAGCTTTTCATACGCGAGAAAACTCACCAAGGACGCACTGCCTTTCTTCTGCACATATATCTTTGGATTACTCAAAACAAGCACACTCACGGTTCTTATTGGAATATTCCTCGGCATGACCGACGTTGCTGTCTATGACCTTGGAAACAAAATTGTCAACATCTTCCGCAACTTCACACAGAACATAAACACTGCCCTTTTCCCGGAAGTTGTCAACAAAGCCAGCCGCAACAACATCAATCGAGTGTTCCGATATGAAACCATAATCTCACTGACAGTGATTATTCTGATTGCTGTTGTCGGCTATCCTCTAGTTCTGATTCTCGGAGGACCTTCTATGACAATGGCATATCCAGTGGCGGTAATTCTCAGTTTTACAATTTATTCTTATCTTATCGTTGGAGCATACCTCAACTTCATATTCGTGCCGTCGAACAAATACTATTTCGTGACCATAGAGCAGATTATAGCCTGCGTATCGTGCCTGACTCTGTTCCTGCTGCTCGCCACATTGTTCAATGCGATTGCGCCCGAATACATCATACTGTCGGTCGCACTGAGCATGGCTGCGTCATCGGCTCTGGAACTTGTATTCTGCCGATATGCTGACAAGAAAACAATTCAAAAGCCACTCTAATATGAAGATTTCTGTATGCGTCCCTGTATATAATGTCGAGCCATATATAGAAAGATGCGCATATTCACTTTTCAATCAGACATATGACGATGTTGAATATATCTTTGTTGATGACGGTTCGACAGATTCCAGCATCAGCATATTAAAGAGCGTTATTGAGAAATTCCCACAACGAAAGAAGCAAACCAGGATAATCACTCACCCTTACAACAAGGGGCTTTCTGCTGCAAGAAAGACTTCCATCCTCGCATCAACTGGAGATTACATTTCCATTGTCGACAGCGACGACTGGGTAGAGCACAACATGCTTGAGGTAATGATTAAGAAGGCAATTGAAGAGGACGCGGACATCACCACATGTGACCTGTCTCATGAAAGCGACAAAGGTCATCTGTTCATAGAAAACTCATATTCCGAGACACCGACTGGCTGTCCTTTCGACGATGTCATAACAGAAAGAATCGGTTACACAATTTGGAACAAGTTGTATAAACGCTCGCTATGGCTGGAACACGACTGTTTTTCTCCCGAAGGGCTTAACTATGGCGAGGATCGCTATTCTTGCATGAGACTTTCGTTTTACGCAAACAAAATCGTGCATACAGGAGTAACACTATATCATTATTATAGATCCAATCCTATTTCATACACAGCGTTTCACACAAAAATGCACATCGAGAGCATGGCTCGTTATTGGGAGGATATGGACATCTTCCTTGAAGAACACGGTTTGAGAGGGAAATACGCTGACATAACCGCTGTTCAAAAAATATCAAACAAAGCGGCTTTAATGCTCTCGGTGAACAGCAACAGTATTAGGAAGGAATACGCAAACCTTTTTAGAGAAGAGGAAAAAACATACATTTCACACCTCAATGGAGGATATTGGGTCATTGAGACATTAATATATAACAAACTCTGGATTCTCGTTTCGTTATTCTGTTTCTATGCCCATAACATATACCCAATAAAGCAACGCCTCCTGAAACATTTTAAAAGAAACACGCAAACCCAAAGTACATCTGCAGACTAACGCTACATTGATTTTATTCTGGCGAGATAGTCGTAATGCTCGCCCTCTGCCACAAGTTCTGCCTTAAGACCGCATGACGATGCCGCAGAAGCAAGCAGCGCGAAGTCGGCGTAAAGCCAATCGAAAGGCTCGCCCTTGATTTTTCCATACACCATCTGATAGTCCACTTCGCCATAGTAACCGGCATCCGCCTCGATGTCAAAACTGCCGTCCTCGTCCTCATAGACGTACTTCAGGTCGCTTGAGTCGATAAGTATCTGCCCATTTGGAGCCAGCAGCTGTTTGAGCCGACCGAGCAGCAAGGGCAGACGCTCTGCCTTGCCGGCTATGCCTGTGCCGTTCATCAGCAGCAGAATGGTGTCATACATTCCTCCCAGCCTATTGTCCATAAGGTTTATGCACTCCACGTCCTTGACACCGCGCAGCCTCATCGCTTCGCAGCTCAACGGCGATATGTCTATGGCCTTGACCGTTTTGCCTTCGTTCTGAAGTTCAAGAGCATGGCAGCCTGCTCCAGCGCCGACATCGAGGATGCGTCCATGCGCCATCTCAAGAGCCTTACGCTCCAACATCGGCATATCCTTGAACTTACGGAAAAGATGCTTGACCGGCATCTCGTCGTCATCGAACATAGACGACAGCACACGCAGCTTCCCTGCCCTGCCTTTCTGCAGAAAGTCCATTATCGCCGCGCCCATCGGGTCCTTATCGTATGGTAAAACACCTGCCATTGTAAAAATAGAATATCGTTGCCATAAAAAAGGTCAGCCTCATCGACCGACCTTCCTAACATATAATTGCCTTTGTTTATTATGCGTTCTTCATCAGGAAATCCTTGAAGTCAGCGAACTGCTTGGTCAGCTCCACGCTCTGCTTAGTGCCGCGCATGAATGCCTGCAGACGCTCAGGTATCGCGATTTCGTTGCCGGTTATCGCCTCCACCTTCTCCTTGAACTTGGCAGGGTGCGCTGTCTCCAGGAACACTCCCACCTCGCCAGCCTTCAGGCCTTCCTTCAGAGCCTGGTATCCGCAAGCACCATGAGGGTCAAGCTGGTAGCCCGTAGATTTCAAGCAGTTGCGTATAGCATCGGCTATCTGCTCGTCGTTGTATCTTGCGCCGCTTATGTCCTTTCTCACAGCCTCCACATCCTTGCCGTAGAGGTCCATGACTCTGGCGAAGTTGCTTGGGTCGCCCACGTCCATAGCGTTGGCGAGCGTTGCCACAGATGGGCGTGGCTCGTATTTGCCCGAAAGCAGGTAGTTGTAGAAAATATCGTTGCTGTTGTTTGACGCGATGAATCTCTTTATAGGCAGGCCCATTCTCTTGCCGAACAGTCCGGCTGTAATATTGCCGAAGTTGCCGCTTGGCACGCATACCACAACGTCCTTGCCTGGCTCTGCCTTCTTCATCTGAGCATAAGCGTAGAAATAATAGAATGCCTGAGGCAGGAATCGCGCCACGTTGATAGAGTTGGCTGATGTGAGCTTGAACTTGGCATTGAGGTCGGCGTCCATGAAAGCGTTCTTCACAAGCGCCTGGCAGTCGTCGAACGTTCCGTCCACTTCTACGGCAGTTATGTTCTTACCGAGCGTTGTGAACTGGCACTCCTGTATTGGGCTGACCTTGCCTTTAGGATAAAGCACGAACACCTTGATGCCGTCAACGCCGAGGAATCCATTTGCCACAGCGCTTCCTGTGTCGCCTGAAGTGGCTACAAGCACATTGACCTCGCCCGCGCCCTCCTTCTTGATGAAATAGCCCAAAAGACGCGACATGAATCTTGCGCCCACATCCTTGAATGCGAGTGTAGGTCCGTGGAACAACTCAAGAGAGTAGATGTTGTCCTCCACCTTGACCGCAGGGACATCGAAACTAAGAGTGTCATACACTATCTTCTTGAGGCTGTCGGCATCCACGTCCTCGCCGAAGAAGGCGTCAGCCACTTTGTAGGCGATTTCCTGGAACGAGAGGTTCTCTATGTTGTCAAAAAACTCTTTTGGCAGAGCCTTGATCTTCTCTGGCATGAACAAGCCCTTGTCGCTCGCTAATCCCTTAACTACGGCTTCCTCAAGTGTAGCCTGAGCAGCCTTGCCGTTTGTGCTGTAATATTTCATCTATCGTTAGTGTTGTTGGCACGCGTTATATGCAGCCAAAGTGTTTTGTTTTTATTGTTTATCAGCTTCCCCACTTCTTCTTCAGAGCGCTCTTCATCTTTCTGTATCCCACAGTGAATGAGCTTGTGTGTGTCAGAGCGTTCATGAATTCATTGCCGTAAAGCTCGCCGTAAGCGCCTTCCTTCACCGACTCTTCATCGTATTTCTGCACCTTGTCCGGCTTGCTGCCTGGACGGTAAATCAGGAATGGCACAGGGTCGCTCGAGTGAGTCTTGGTGCGGCAGAATGTAGGATGGTCTGGGAGTATGGCGATTGTCACCTGGTCGTCGCCAGTCCACTTCGACACCTCTTCCCAGATTGGCTTAACGGCTCTGTCCTCCAGATACTGCACTGTGAGTTTCTTGAGCTCTGGGTCGCCTGCATGGCCAGCCTCGTCACTCGCCTCGATATGCAGGAACACGAAGTCGTTGTCCTTGAGCGCTTCGATGGCTGCTTGCGCCTTGCCTTCGTAGTTTGTGTCATAAAGACCGGTCGCGCCTTCCACCTCCACGACTTTAAGGCCGGCATAAGTACCGATGCCCTTTATCAGATCGACAGCCGAAATGACTGCGCCGTTTCTGAAGTCGTATGTCTCGAGCAGCGTCTGCATGTGCGGACGATAGCCCGGCGACCATGGCCAGATGCTGTTAGCCATGTCCTTGCCTTCAGCCTTGCGCTTCACGTTTATAGGGTGGCTTTCGAGTATTGCCTGAGACTTGATAATGAGATCGTTAAGCAAGTCCGCAGTCTCCTTAGCGTCTGGCGTTGTAGGCTTCACAAGCACGCTCTTCCACTCCGCGCCTGGCACATCGTGAGGAGGTGTGCACGAAAGGTTCTTGTTTCCTCCCTTTATCTTAAGCAAGTGGCGGTATGAGACGCCGGTGTAGAACTGTATGTCGTCATTGCCAAGCTCCTTGTTCAGGAACTGTATGAGTTCGTTTGCCTCTTCTGTCGTGATATGTCCAGCCGAGTGGTTCTTTATCTTGCCGTCCTCGATGCAGATGAGGTTCACTCTCATCGCCATCTCATTCTTCAGGATAGGCACTCCCATGCTTGCTGCTTCAAGGCTGCCTCTTCCTTCGTAAACCTTCTCCACGTCATAACCCAAAAGCGACAAGTGCGCGATTTCGCTGCCTGGATGATATCCTTCTGGCACTGTATAAAGCAATCCGCATCTTCCTTTTGCTGCAAGCATGTCCATTGTCGGAGTGTCCGCCGCCTGCAGAGGTGTCTTGTTGCCAAGGGCAGGAATCGGTTCGTCCGCCATTCCGTCACCTAAGATTATCAAATACTTCATTGCGTTTAGTTAGTTTATGTTGTTTCTTATTTTTCACTTTCACCTCGCCCGTTCCAGATTTCTGGAAGTATCTCCTCGACCTTCTTTCTGACCTGCTCCAGACCTATGTAGTAAGCCTCTCCTCCAGCAGCGTTCTTGTGTCCTCCGCCACCGAAGTACTTCGTCGCCACAGTGTTCACAGGCACATCGCCTATGCTGCGGAACGACAGCTTTATCTTGTCCTTGTCCTGGCTTATGAATACAGACACCTGAATGCCTTGTATCTTCATAGGCTCGTTCACAAAGCCTTCTGTGTCGCCTTTCTCGTAGGAATACTCAGCCTTCTCCTTGGCGTCAAGAGTCGTTATCGCCGCATGATATTCAGGGTAAAGCTTCATGTTGTCTTTCAGCAAATGGCCTCTGAGGCGTATCTGGCTTTCCTTGGCGTTATTATTCACCTTGCGGTAGATTTCCTCTTTGTCTATGCCTCTCTTCATCAGCTCCGCCACGATGTAATAAAGCTCGATGTCGTTGCTGCTGTAAGTGAAGTTGCCGGTGTCGGTCATAAGGCCTGTGTAAAGGCACTCTGCCACTTCCTTGGTTATATCCTCGGCGTGGCCCATTCTGCAGATAAGTCGGAAAACGACCTCGCATGTGGCCGCCATTTCAGGATATTCAATTATGACATCGAAATTGCTTGTTGGCTCAAGGTGGTGGTCAAGCAGCAGTTTCTTAGCCTTCGACCTCTCAAGGGCAGGCTGCGCCGACGCGACTCTCTTTGTGCTGTTGAAGTCCTGACAGATAATCAAATCGGCGCCTTCGAGAGCAGCCTCAGCCGCCTCAACCTGACTTCTGTGTATCAGCACCTCGTCCATGCCTGGCATCCATTCGAAGCCACGAGGACAATCATCCGGGAAAACCACTGTAGCGTCCTTGTCCAACTGTTTCAAGAACTGAAACATGCCAAGAGCAGAACCCATCGCATCGCCGTCCGGCGAAGTGTGGGTAATGATAGCTATCTTCTGAGCTTCGTATATCAGTTCTTTAGCCGCTGATATCTTATCTTCTGATATTACTTTACTAATCATGTCTTTAAACAGAAAGCAAATATACAAATATCTTGTCAAGATTATGCCTATTTAAGCATTTGTAACATGGTGCGAAGAGAACGGCATGCCAAAAAACCAAGGAAATATACATTACAAGCCTGCGAATAATAAACAATGGCATTATAATACTACATTATTCGCACCTCATATACATTCCATTTTCATAAATGCTCCAAATGCGTTTACCGTCCTTTCCGCCCAACTCCTTGAACTTTTCCGACATCTTCTTGCTCACCGACGACGCGAGCACCACTTCGTCGAAACGGAACAGACGAGTCAAATCCTCGTAATAAACCCTCGTGCCGCCGCCTATCACAACGACATCCACACTCAACGGCTCGGCTATCTTGCGCCGCAGATTGACTCCCGGCGGCAGTATAGCCACCCTCAACTCGCCGCAACGGACTATCCGCATCTGGCCGTCCAGTTCTTCTGTCTGCGGCTCGTCGAGCGACCTCTGCAGCCACCAGCAAGCGAGATGTTTCTCCGCTGTCAGGTCGGTCGTGTACAAGGTGTGGGAGAATCCGCTCGCATACTCTAAGGAAAGGTTTTTCCTTCCCTTCTGGTCATAGACGACGAAGAACTCCTGCTTCGACATCTCATAATGCCGCACTGCCCTCACCGACAAGAATAACAACAGCACAGCCAACGAAACTGTGACATAAGCCAGCCGCCTCTTGACTAACGATAGCCAAAGCAGAATCACAACCAAGAGCAGCATAACGGCGTCCAACTCCGTCACCCAAGTCTTCAGCACCGAATGAGGGAGACTGCCTATCGCCGATATGAACGAGTTCTGCAGACCGATGAGCCACGATAGCGCAATAGCCATAAACGACGACAGCACCGGCACCCAATTGAAGATAAGCAGCATGGCAGCCACCCAGATAATCGCTGTCGCGAGAGGAATGGCGGCATAATTAGCAAGCAGGAAATAGACACTGAACTTGTGGAAATAATACAGCGACAAAGGCAACGTGCCGACTTGCGCCGCGACGGACATTGCCGCCAAGTCCCACGCCCACAGTGCCAGCACCTTATGCGGAGTGCGCCGCCAGCTGACTCTGTGCCAGCCTTTACGGTCGCGCAGCACGTCGGAGATAGGCTTGAAGAACATGAATATGCCCAGAACAGCCGAATAACTCAACTGGAAGCCAATGTCGTAAAGATTGTCGGGATTGATGATAAGCAATACAAACGCTGAAAGGAACAGTGTGTTGAGCATGACCGGCCTGCGGTCTATGACATAACCGAGCAGTATGACTGAAAGCATGAACGAGGCGCGTGTGACCGACGGAGAAAGTCCTGTCACAAAGGCGTACGCCCATATCGCCACGATTATGACAACCGACTTGAATCTGCGCTGCGCTCCTTGGTTTGTGAAGAAACCGAGCATGAAGGCGATTATGGCGAACACGATGCCCACGTGCAGACCGCTCACCGCCAGAATGTGCATTACGCCGGCGTCGGAGTAGGTCTGCCTTATGTCGTCCGACAAATCCTCCTTGAAACCGAGTGTCAAGGCACTGGCTATGGCAAGCTCATCGCCAGTCAAGCCGAATCTCTCGTATATGCCGATGAGTCTGGCACGGCTGTCCCACGCCATTTGCCTTATGCTGAACGACTGGTTTCTGCCTACAAGCGCAAAGTGCAGCGAGTCGCAATAGCCGGTGCCGCCGATTCCTTTGTGACGGAGATATTCGCTGTAGTCCGGCTCGGCTGGGAACTGCGGCGACGGTTTTGAAAACGCACCGCAGAAGAGGATTGTGTCGCCTATGCGCAGGCTTCTCGCCAACTCGTTTTTCTGCAGATAGACTATCACCTTGCCTCTTGACGGGCTGACGCTCTGGCTGTCGCATGAGAACGCCATGATTTCCGTCTCCACGCCGAAGGAGCGTTCCTTCTCCGACAGCATCGACGTGACAACAAGCTCATAAACGCCCTTCCGCCCTTCGTCAGCAAGCTGCGTGTGCGTACCTCGGCTGTTTTTCAGAAACATGCCTATTGACACAAACACAAAAAGGACAGCAACATTAGCCACCGTCCTTCTGATTTCATAATGGTTCTGCGATAAATTGACAAACGAGGATATGACAAGCGACAGCAGCGCCACCGCTCCTATCCATGCCGCAAGCATGAATCCGGCCCCATTCTCAGCCGCCAAGATTCCAACAATCAGCGCTACGCACGGCCCCAAGAACGGAATCTTTCTCATCCTCCTGCGAAAGGATTATATGGACTTCATCTCCTGGATAACCGCCTTCGGGTCTGCTGCGCCGAATATCGAGCTTCCAGCCACCACAGCGTCCGCTCCAGCGTTCTTCAGCAGCACCGCGTTCTGGGCATTCACGCCGCCGTCTATTTCTATCAGGCAGTCGCTGCCACTTTTCTCAACGAGCTCTTTCAGACGACTGACTTTCTCGTAAGTATGCTCTATGAATTTCTGGCCTCCGTAGCCTGGGTTCACCGACATGAGCAGCACCATGTCAAGGTCACCGATTATATCCTCGAGCACAGACACCGGCGTGTGCGGATTCAGTGTCACAGCCGCCTTCATGTGCTCAGCCTTTATGCTCTGTATCGTTCTGTGGAGATGCGTGCACGCCTCGTAATGCACATTGAGGATGTCGGCGCCAGCCTCCTTGAACCGCTTCACATATCTGTCCGGATCGACTATCATCAGGTGAACGTCCAGCGGCTTGTAGCTTTTCTGCTTCAGAGTGCTCATGACCGGGAATCCGAATGAGATGTTCGGCACGAACACGCCGTCCATTACATCGACATGAATCCAGTCCGCCTCGCTGGCGTTCAGCATTTCTATTTCCTCGTTCAGTCTGCCGAAGTCAGCAGACAGCAATGATGGTGATACTATCATGATATGTTTTGTTTTATGTTTTCTTATTTATAAGACAATCTTCTCTGCTTCTATCTTCATTCCGCAGAGCATCTCCTGCACGGTCATCCTTCTTTTGCCGCTCAGCTGCACGCTCTTAAGTTTCAAATAACCGTCTGCGCAAGCCACTTTCAGAGTCTTCTTGCCGTCAGAAATTATCGTTCCTGGCTTTTCCTGATGGCTGACCACTTCCGCCTCAGTCTCGTAAACTTTGAGATTTCTTCTTTCGCCCGACTCGTTTTCAAGCTCCAGCCATGCCGCAGGATATGGCGACAGTCCTCTCACGAGGTTATGCAGTTGCTCCGCTTTTTTGCTGAAGTCCAGTCGGCATGTCTCCTTGAAAATCTTTGGCGCAGGGCGCAACTCCTCGCTTGACTCCTGAGGAAGCGTCTTCACGTTGCCTTCCGCTATCAAATCCACAGTCTTGGTCACCAGTCTGGCTCCGATTTCCATCAGACGGTCATAGACTGTTCCGATATTATCCTCCGGCGCGATAGGTGTTTTTTCCTGAAGGATTATGTTGCCTGTGTCTATCTCGTGCTTAAGCATAAACGTAGTCACGCCTGTTTCCTTGTCGCCGTTTATTATCGCCCAGTTGATAGGCGCAGCGCCTCTGTACTGAGGCAGCAGCGAGCCGTGAAGGTTGAATGTGCCCATCGGCGGCATGCTCCAGACAATCTCCGGCAACATCCTGAACGCCACGACTATCTGCAAGTCGGCGTTGAGCGCTTTCAGTTCGTTTATGAACGCTTCGTCCTTCAGTTTTTCCGGCTGCATGAGCTTCAGACCTTTCTCCAAGGCGTACTGCTTCACTGCCGAATACTGTATCTTGTGACCGCGTCCTGCCGGCTTGTCTGGCATGGTTACCACGCCGACCACATTATATCCGCCCTCTACCAACGCCTTCAAGCTGCCCACGGCGAACTCCGGCGTTCCCATAAATACAATCCTTATGTCCTTGCTGTTCATTTTTTCTCTCTATTTCAATGCTGGTCTTTTGTCCACGCCCCACATCAACTTGCTTTTCAGCGTGTTCAGGAACGAGCCTTCATGCTGCTTTATTACCTTCACTACATGCTTCGCCTTGCTTATCTTAAGCTCTACACATTCCTTGAAAAGCTCCGAACGGCCGTCGATTGAGCAAAGGAACGAGTTTGTGCGGCTTGTCACTCTCAATTTCAGCACGCTGTCGTCGGTCACGACAAGAGGACGTATCGTCAGCGAGTGCGGAGCCACAGGCGTCAGAATGATGTTGTGCGCATCCGGCATAACAAGCGGTCCACCGTTGCTCATGGAATATGCCGTAGAGCCGGTCGGAGTGGCGATTATCAGTCCGTCGGCTTGATAATCCACAAGGTGCTGATCGTCGAGCGTGGTCTGTATGGTTATCATGCTGGAGCTGTCCTGCTTCAGCACGGCGATTTCGTTCAGCGCCACCATTCTTCCATCGAACTTGTTGCTGCATCCGCAGTCGAGTTCAAGAGCTGTATGCTCCT
This sequence comes from uncultured bacterium, assembly GCA_946183755.1. Classification (GTDB taxonomy): domain Bacteria; phylum Bacteroidota; class Bacteroidia; order Bacteroidales; family Paludibacteraceae; genus UBA4363. The sequence goes on from CAMHCZ010000018.1 coordinate 17,110, forward strand.
CCACCACATAGTCGCCGTCGAGTATCCTGCCGAGAGGGCCCACGATGTCGGTGCTGGCTATGTCCGCCAGGAATCCGAGTCGTCCTGTGTTTATACCAATTATCGGAATCTCCTTGCTACCGACGAGCGAGGCTGTCTTCAGGAACGTGCCGTCGCCACCCAAGCTTATCGCCATGTCGGCGGCCACGTCGCAGCCATTGACTTTCTCCACGTCGTCAAACTTGATTTCAAGCTGTCTTTCCACGAAATCATAAAAACCGCTCTCCATGGAGACCTTGACGCCTCTCTGCCTCAACACATCAAGCAGAAGA
>CAMHCZ010000019.1 GCA_946183755.1 uncultured bacterium
AGGTGGTATCGTTGTGACTAATGGTGTGTATGTTGTAAATAGTGGTAGTTTGGCTGAGAGTATCGATGGTAGTCTGACCTACATTGATTATACAACTGGTGTATTGACAGCGGATATCTATAGGGAAAAGAATGGCAAGAGTCTGGAATTAACTCCTAACGATGTGATGGTGTATGGTCAGAAGGTGTATGTCGTAGGTTCTGACGAGAATACAATCTTTGTGCTGGATTCCCGAAACAATAAAGAGCTCAAACAGGTGAGCACTACTGAATTGCTGGGCGACGCAGAAGGAGCTTCGCCTCGCCGTATTGTTGCTTATGGAGATAAGGTGTATTTCACCACATACGGAGGCTATGTAGCAGCCATTGACACGATAAACTTCGCCTTAGTGCAAAGCTATAAGGTTGGTTCATATCCGGAAGGGCTGGCTTTGGGCGTCACATATGGCAGCACGCCCGCGCTCAAACTCTATGTGGCTAATAGTGATCAGGGGATGGGTAATGCTTCTGTTTCATGTATTGATATAGAGAGCAGCAATGTTACAGAAATCAAGAACGACAAAATCAAGAATCCTCAAGAGATTGCTGTCGCTGAAACAGGAGTGCTCTATGTGCTTGACCATGGTTATTATGACGAGGACTACAATCAGAGAGATGCCGGTGTTTATATGATTAATGGTGGTTTTTCAAGCCTGGTGCTTCCTGGTGCTACAGGTATGGCAACCGCAGGTTATAACATCTATACCTATAACGATCCTCGGGGCGGTTCTGGCGCGACATTCAGTGTTTATAATATCCCTTATGGCTGTGCAACGACATTGAATTTGAAGGGTGATTCTGAACATAAACTGATTAGTCCGTGCGCCATCTCTGTTGATGTGAACACAGGGTATATCTATATCGCTTCTCGTCAGTTAGACCCTGATACAGGAGAACCCAGCCATACGATGCCGGGCTTCGTTAATGTCTATGACAACACTGGTCAATTCATAGAGTCCTTCAATGCAGGTGTAGAGCCTCATAAGATTGATTTTGTTCACGGATTGCTAAAATAGTATATGAATGAGATCGGTATGCGGCGAAAACGCATACATCATCAAGACAACTTGTTGAAATAGTTTCTCCATAGAAAAATAGGAAAGGCGGTTCGTTTTTGAATCGCTTTTTTGTTGACAAAACAATATGTAAACTATCTTTGCATCGGACTGTTTTGTTTCCATAGTCTTATAATACGTCTTATTATGAGTGCAAAACGAAAACGCAAAAAAGGAAAGACTAAAGCGGCTGCCTTGCCTCGGAAACGCGTTCAGGATGTTCCTGAGTACTTTGCCATACCCAGCAAAAAGGACTTTGAAGACGCTGACATTGAATTTGCGCAGGCGAAAGCAGAACGTTTGGCGGAAAGAAGCAGGTCTATTAGAAGAGCCTTTGTGGCTGTATTTGTCCTATGCGTCATTGCTTTTGCCTGGATGCGGATAGATTCCATACCGTATGTGGAGACTCCTGCTACAATTGTTCATTATAGCGACGACGTGCGTGTTACTCCGATGTATATGGCTAATGAATTCGGGCCGCACTGGTTTTTTTCCCGAACCGAGAATCGACATGCTGTTGTGAAATACTATTTCGAAGGCACGGAGTATGAGCGCGACATAAAACTGTTTTCCGCGCCAGACGGCATGCAGACTGTTGTTTACTGCAACCAGAACAACCCATGGGATTGCCGTGCCACAAAAGTCAGAAACTATTATGTCGAACTATTCCTGATTCTGATTTTCGCCATTTATGTGGTGATTCTGGCATGGGCATTTGTGCCTCGTCTTATAAGGTAGCGGGCTTGCCCCAGCCTCTATTCCCTGCCGGCATAGAGAGCGAAAGGATGTAAAACCGTCAGGAGTGGCGGATTTTTGTCTGTTCGCTGAGTATTCGGCACTTCGGCTCCGCTCAAGTGGCCGATGAAGAAAACAAAAAATCCCGGCTCGTTTGAGTCGGGATTTCTGTTTGTATTTTCTGTTTTTTTATTTGAAGCAGATAGGGCGGACTGGTGTGCCTATATGGCGATAATATTGGGTCGGTCCAACTTTGTCCTCTGAGATAGTAATACCTCGTTGGCGGCTTGAGTTCTCTGGGTAAAGAGATGATGTCATGTAGCGGCATTCCGCTCCTGAATATCTGATTTTTCCTTCGGCCTTAAAACCAGCCAATGGAAGGAAAATATGTGGATCCTCGATGGAGTATGAATCCAAAGGTGTCTCCCCCTTGACTACTACGACACCTTTGTCGGCAGTTTGCTTAACCTTGTAAACGATATATCCAGCAATCATCGAGTTGTTGTAATTGTTTGTGTAAACCCAATAGCATTCATTGATGATTTCTTGACGCATCGTAGCGTTTGGAGTAACCCAGCTGCCTCCCCACTGTATGTGTGCCGCGTCGTCAGTGAGGTCAAGTGATATTTTGTTGTCGATTAATCCGTCTTTGCCGTGCTTGTCGTCAGCGCAGTATTTCTCTATAGCAAGAGAGTCCTTTCCGTATTTGTAGTCACTCCATGTGTATCCTGACTTTGTTGAAGTCTCTCCCCAAGCGTAGTAGTCGCCGTATGACTGAGGAAGTGCGCCGCCGATGTTTGTCGTAGCCCAAAGTGCGCCAGAAGGCAGTCCCAGATCAACGTAGTTGTGACCGTTTTCGTTGCCTGAAGAAGTGAATATTTGCGGACCAGCAGGTGTGGTGTTGTTGACTGGCTGGTTGTTTCCGCCGTTGTTAGAGTCCTTGTCGTCATCGCCGCAAGAAGCGAAAGCCACGAAGCACAGCGACATAAGTAGAATTGCTTTGTTTTTCATTTTTGTATATTATGTAGGTTGGTTTGTCTATTGAGTGTGCAAATATAATAAAAGCATATATATGCGAAAGAAAGTGAACGGTTTTTTTTTTTTTGAAAAAGAAACTATTTGGTGCGTTCTCCGGTTGCTTTCTTCTGCTTGCTGAGCGTGGCCGAACCAAGCCGAAGTGCCGAAGTATTAGACCTTCTTTTTTTTTACAGAAAAATTCCGCACTTCGGCTCCGCTCAGTGACCGGGATTTTTCAAGATTGTACGTTGTGTAAAATGATTTTTAATGGTAGTCCCGGAGGGACGGAATATCCATAGGCAGGGGCGTTAGCCCCTGAAAAAAGCGTTAATTCAAAACAGAACCCTGGCGGGGTGAAACGTTTTTTCGTGTGTTTTTCTTTGGGTATGGGAAATAAATGATTGGGTATGCTGTAGGGGAGAATAATTATTCGCCCCTACTTGTAGCCATGTAAGAAAACAAAAAAATCCCGGCTCGTAGTGAGTCGGGATTCGTTTCTTTAGAAGAGAGAAAGATTACTTTCTCAGTCCAAGAGCCTTGATGAGTGCACGGTAGCGCTCGATGTCCTGCTCCTTAAGGTAAGAGAGCAAGCGACGACGCTTACCAACCAAGATACCAAGTGCTCTTGATGTTGTATGATCCTTGTGATTTGACTTGAGGTGCTCAGTCAAATGGCTAATACGGTATGAAAATAATGCCACCTGGCTTTCTACAGAACCAGTGTCAGTATTAGACTTTCCGTACTTTCCGAAGATCTCCTTCTTCTTTTCTGAATCTAAGTACATAATAAATTTGAATTAAAAATGATTTTGAAAAGTGGGTGCAAAGATAATGTAAAATTCCATTCTTGCAAAACAGAGTTTGAAATATGCGGACATAATGCCGAAAAAAGCGTATATTTGAACGTCAATCAACCCTTAAATAGAATATTATGACAGAAAAATCCGAGTTCTTCAATCCCGAATTGGAGACTATGGACAGAGAGCAGATAGAGAAACTGCAACTCGAGAGACTCAAGACAACAGTAGAACACTGCATGCACTCGGCTTTCTACAAGCAGAGATTCAAAGAAGCAGGTTTGGAGCCAGGCGACATCCGGTCGCTTGACGATATAAGAAAAATTCCTTTCACCACGAAGCAGGACTTGCGCGACACATATCCGTTCGGCATGGCGTCTGTGCCGCTCAGCCAGTGCGTGCGTCTGCATTCGTCGAGTGGCACGACAGGCAATCCGACAGTCATACTTCACACGCAGAAGGACCTTGACGAATGGGCTAACGCTGTGGCTCGCTGCCTTTGGATGGTGGGCTGCCGTCCTGACGACGTATTCCAGAACACTTCGGGCTACGGAATGTTCACGGGCGGACTCGGATTCCAGTACGGAGCGGAAAGGCTCGGCATGCTCACAGTGCCAGCCGCAGCCGGCAACACAAGACGTCAGCTGAAGTTCTTTACCGACTTCGGCACGACCGTGGTCCACGCCATACCAAGCTACGCCACGAGAATCTACGAGGTGATGCAGCAGGAAGGCATAGACCCACGCCGCGACACCAAGCTGCGCACGCTGGTCATCGGCGCCGAGCCGCACAGCGAGGAGCAGCGCCGCAGAATACAGGACATGCTTGGTGTGAAGGCTTATAACTCGTTCGGCATGAGCGAGATGTGCGGTCCGGGTGTGGCGTTCGAGTGCAGGGAGCAGAACGGCATGCACATCTGGGAGGATTACTACATTGTGGAAATCGTTGACCCAAAGACTTTGGAACCAGTGCCAGACGGCGAGATAGGCGAGCTTGTGCTGACTACGATAAACCGTGAGGCGATGCCGCTGCTGCGTTACCGCACACGCGACCTGACGAGAATAATCCCAGGCGAGTGTCCATGCGGCCGTCACCACAAGAGAATCGACAGAATGAAGGGCCGTTCGGACGACATGATCGTGCTGCGCGGCGTGAACATATTCCCTATCCAGGTGGAGCAGGTGCTCATGAGATATAAGGAACTGGGCAGCAATTACCTTATAACACTGAAGACCGACGAGGTGAACGACTCGATGACGGTGGAAGTGGAGCTGGCGCAGTCTTACACAGGCGGACATGATGCCCAGAAGGCATTGATAAAGAGCATCACCAGCCGTCTGCACGACGAGATACTCATCACACCGCTTGTCAGACTGCTGCAGCCGGGCTCGCTGGCTCAGAGCGAGGGCAAGGCTGTCAGAGTGAAGGATTTGAGAAACGTGTTCAAATAACACGCTGTCTTGTCGCAATATAATTAAGGTATAGGATTTTGTCTTATCTTTGTGCCTTGATTTTTTAATAAGGCAACAGAAATATAAACATAACAACTATGGCAACTCAAGAAGAGGTTTTCAAGAAATTAGTCTCTCACTGCAAGGAATACGGATTTGTGTTCCCTTCGAGCGAGATTTATGACGGACTCGGCGCTGTTTATGATTACGGTCAGAACGGTGTGGAGTTGAAGAACAATATAAAGAGATACTGGTGGATGGCAATGACTCGCCTGCACGAGAACATCGTGGGCATAGACGCAGCCATCTTCATGCACCCGACAACATGGAAGGCTTCGGGCCACGTTGACGCGTTCAACGACCCTCTGATAGACAACCGCGACTCAAAGAAGCGCTACAGAGCTGATGTTCTGATAGAGGACGAGATGGCGAAGTATGACGCCAAGATAGAAAAAGAGGTGGAGAAGGCGAGAAAGAGATTCGGCGACGCTTTCGACGAGCAGAAGTTCAGAGAGACAAGTCCGAGAGTGAAGGAGAACCTCGACAAGAAGGAGGCGCTCCATGCAAGATACGCGAAAGCCATGAACGACAACGACTTGGCTGAGCTCAAGCAGATAATCCTTGACTATGAGATAGTTGACCCAGTGAGCGGAACAAAGAACTGGACCGATGTACGTCAGTTCAACCTGATGTTCAGCACAGAGATGGGTTCGACAGCTGACGGCGCCATGAAGATTTATCTTCGTCCGGAGACTGCGCAGGGTATCTTCGTTAACTACCTGAACGTGCAGAAGACAGGCCGTATGAAGCTGCCTTTCGGTATCGCTCAGATAGGAAAGGCTTTCCGTAACGAGATTGTGGCTCGTCAGTTCGTATTTAGAATGAGAGAGTTCGAGCAGATGGAGATGCAGTACTTCATCAAGCCAGGCACAGAACTCGACTGGTTCGCTAAGTGGAAGCAGACACGTATCAAGTGGCACAGAGCTTTGGGGCTGGGCGACCAGAAATACCGTTTCCACGACCACGACAAACTGGCTCACTACGCCAACGCCGCAACCGACATCGAGTTCGAGATGCCGTTCGGATTCAAGGAAGTCGAGGGTATTCACTCAAGAACGAACTTCGACCTCAGCCAGCACGCTAAATACTCAGGCAAGAAGATCGAGTACTTCGACCCAGAGACCAACGAGAGCTACACTCCATACGTTATCGAGACATCAATCGGTGTTGACCGTATGTTCCTGAGCGTTATGTGCGCGGCTTACAACGAGGAGCAGCTCGAGAACGGCGAGTCTCGCGTTGTGCTGAATCTGCCTCCTGCTCTTGCGCCAGTCAAAGTGTGCGTCATGCCGCTCGTCAAGAAGGACGGACTGCCAGAGAAGGCAAGAGAGATGATGAACGAGCTGAAGTTCGACTTCAACGTCCAGTACGACGAGAAGGACTCTATCGGCAAGCGCTATCGTCGTCAGGACGCGATTGGAACACCTTTCTGCGTTACTGTTGACCACGACACGCTCAACGACAACTGCGTGACAGTCAGAGACCGCGATACAATGAAGCAGGAGAGAATATCCATAGACAATCTTCATGCGCTTATAAACGATAAGGTTTCTATAAACAACCTGCTAAGAAAAGTGGCAAACGACTAAAACCAAGTCGTTTAACATAAAGACAAAAGGGACGGAGTTATAATTCCGTCCTTTTTTGTTATCTTTGAAATTTGTAAAAAAGCATATTGGTTTAGTTAATGGCAGAGTATGATTTCCTTATTGTTGGCGCAGGTTTATATGGCTGCGTATTTGCGCATGAACTGAAAAAGCAGGGTAAGAAGTGCCTTGTGATAGACAAGCGTGCGCATTTGGGCGGCAACGTTTATTGCTCCAGCAAAGAAGGCATAAACGTGCATGAGTATGGTGCTCACATATTTCACACAAGCAACAAGAAAGTGTGGAATTATGTGAATGACATCGTGGAGTTCAACAGATATACAAATTCGCCAGTTGCACGTTACAAGGACGAGTTGTACAACCTGCCATTCAATATGAACACTTTTGCCAAGATGTGGGGTGTCAAGACTCCCTACGAGGCGCAGAAGAAGCTTGACGAGCAGAAGGCAGATGCTTTGGCTACGATGAAAGCCGCAGGCGTTAGCGAGCCGAGAAACCTCGAAGAGCAAGCCTTGACCCTGATAGGCAAGGACATTTACGAAAAACTGATAAAAGGCTACACCGAGAAGCAGTGGGGCAGGAAATGCACGGAACTGCCAGCGTTCATCATAAAACGTCTTCCTGTGAGAATGGTTTTTGACAACAATTACTTCAACGACACATACCAAGGCATACCTGTAGGCGGCTACAACAAGCTGATTGAAGGACAGCTTGACGGTGTGGAGACAAGGACTGGCGTTGACTATTTCGCAAACAAGGCGGAACTGGATGCGAAAGCGGACAAAATAGTATTCACGGGCAAGATTGACGAGTATTTCGGTTATGAATACGGCAATTTGCAATACAGAACAGTGAGATTCGAAACAGAGGTGCTGGACACTCCTAATTATCAAGGCAATGCGGTGGTGAACTACACCGAGCGTGAAGTGCCTTACACAAGAGTAATTGAGCACAAGCACTTTGAGGCGTTCGGTCAGGATGTTTATGAAAATCCAAAGACAGTGATTTCCAAGGAGTATTCTATGGAGTGGAAGCCAGGAATGGAGCCGTATTATCCAGTGAACGACAAACAGAACACCGAATTGTATGCTAAGTACAAGGCACTTGCGGACAAGGAGGATAAAGTGATATTCGGTGGACGACTTGCCGAGTATAAGTACTACGACATGGATGACGTTATAGAAGCGGCTCTCGGCACATTAGAAAAAATAATCAAGTAAAACAAGGTTTATGCAGGCAGTTATATTGGCGGCAGGAATGGGCAAAAGGCTCGGCGAGTACACCAAGAACAACACCAAGTGTATGGTGGAGGTTAACGGTGTGAAACTGATAGATAGGGTCATAAAGCAGTTGGGCGAGCTGAATCTGAAAAGGCTGGTGCTTGTTGTCGGTTATCAGGGCGATAAGCTGAAGAACTACATAGGCGACAGATATGACGATGTGATAAAGATAGAGTATATCGAGAATCCGGTTTACGACAAGACAAACAATATATACTCGCTTGCTTTGGCGAAAAACGTGCTTTGCGAGGATGACACGCTGCTGCTGGAGTCGGATATAATATTCGAGGACAGCGTGTTGCAGACAATTGTCGAGAATCCGTATCCGAACCTCGCGCTTGTTGACAAGTACGAGACATGGATGGACGGCACGATGGTTTGCATCAACGACAAGAACGAGATAGTGAATTTCGTTCCGAAGGCGGCGTTCCGTTACGAGGATGTTGACTCTTATTACAAGACCGTGAATGTCTATAAGTTCAGCAAGGAGTTCAGCCGTGACGTGTATGTTCCATTCCTTGACGCTTACAGCAAGGTGATGGGCAACAACGAGTATTACGAGCAGGTGCTCAGAGTCATAACCTATCTTCATAAGTCTGAACTCAGGGCATTGCCTTTGTCTGGCGAGAAGTGGTATGAGATAGATGATGCCCAAGACTTAGACATCGCTTCGACGCTCTTTTCCAACGACGAAACAAAGTACAATGAATATCGCAAGAGAATCGGCGGATACTGGAGATTCCCTCAGTTGACAGACTTCAGCGTAAGCTCAAACCCATATTTCCCAACTAAGAGAATGCTTGACGAGATGCGCGCGAATTTTGACACATTAGTCAGTGCGCATCCTTCCGGTATGCAAGTTAATGCGCTTGTCGCAGGCAAGAATCTCGGTGTGCGTGAAAGTTACGTGGCTGTCGGTAACGGAACGGCAGAGATTATGGATGTGCTGAAGGGTAAGCTGGAAGATATGAAATTGGGTTTCGTGTCTCAAGATTTACGAAAGGGCATATTGGAAGGCAATCGCAAGGCGGAGAATTCTGATTTCAAATATGCTGCTGATGATGTTATACGATATTTTGAAAACAATCGTGTTGACGCAGCGGTGCTTGTTAATCCAGACGATTTCTTAGGCAACTGCATAAGAAAGGATGATGTGCTGAGTATCGCCGACTGGTGTGAGGCTAATGCTAAATTGCTCATTGTGGACGAAAGTTTCGTTGACTTCTCGGACGATGGCGAAAGCCTAATGAGCAACGACGTGCTTGAAAAATATAAGAAATCTCTTATTGTGGTCAAGTCCATAAGTGCGTCGTGTGGCTTGCCAGGGTTGAGGATTAGCGTCGTCGCGTCTGGAAATGCTGATGTTATAAGTGATATAAGACAAAGGATTTGCCAGTGGAATATAAATTCGGTGGCAGAGTTTGCTTTGCAGATATTCAGCAAGTATGAGAGCGACTACAAGGATTCTTGCCAGCGGTTCAAAAAGGAGAGGAAACGTTTTGTGAAGGCTCTTCAGGCTTTCGATTTTCTTAGAGTGCAGCCATCTCAGTCGGGCTCGGTTTTGTGCGAATTGACGAACGGGCTAAGCGCAGTGCAGTTCTGCCAAATGTTGATAGAGAGAAATATCATGGCGAGTGGCGAAGGAGAATTCGTGAGTTTCGCTGTCAGAGTCAGAGAGGATAATGACAAATTGCTGAAAGTGTTGTCCGCGTTATAATGTTCTGTTATTAAGCAAAAATGTGTAATTTTGACCTCTTTTAAGGAAGAGGTTTAAGCAATAAAAATGGAAGATAAAGACGTGAAAATAGCAGTTGCTGGCACTGGTTATGTGGGACTCAGCATCGCGACATTGCTCAGCCAGCATCATGATGTGAAGGCGGTGGATGTTGTGGAGGAGAAAGTGAAGCTGATAAACGAAAAGAAGTCACCGCTGCAGGATGAATACATAGAAAAATATCTGGCGGAGAAGCCTTTGCGTCTTGTGGCGACTACCGATGGTGCCAGTGCGTACAAGGATGCTGATTTCGTTGTTATTGCTGCCCCAACTAATTACGACCCAGTAAAGAACTACTTCGACACTTCGCACGTCGAGGAAGTCATAAGCCTTGTCATGAAGGTAAATCCAAACGCCATAATGGTGATTAAGAGTACAATTCCGGTTGGATATACCGAAAGCATAAGAAAGAAAACCGGAAGCCAGAACATAATATTCTCGCCGGAGTTCTTGAGAGAGAGCAAGGCGCTGTACGACAATCTTTATCCAAGCCGAATAATTGTCGGACGCCCGGAAGGTGACGAGAGGCTTGACAAGGCTGCGAGACAGTTCGCGTCGCTGCTTCAGGAAGGAGCTATAAAGGAGGATATTCCGACTCTGATAATGGGTACGACAGAGGCTGAGGCGGTGAAGCTTTTTGCCAATACTTACCTTGCGCTCAGAGTCAGCTATTTCAACGAGCTTGACACTTATGCCGAGATGAAGGGGCTGAACACCAAGCAGATTATAAACGGTGTGGGGCTTGATCCAAGAATCGGCGAATTCTATAACAATCCGTCGTTCGGATATGGCGGCTACTGCTTGCCTAAGGACACGAAGCAGTTGCTTGCTAACTACGAGGATGTGCCAGAAAACTTGATAGAGGCGATCGTCGCGAGCAACAGGACGAGAAAGGACTTCATCGCCGACCGTGTGCTGCACAAGGCTGGATATTACGACTACTACAACCGCGGCGACTACAATGCGAGTGAGGAGAAAAAGTGCGTCATCGGGGTTTACCGTCTGACAATGAAGAGCAACAGCGACAACTTCCGCCAGAGCTCAATACAAGGCGTGATGAAGAGAATAAAGGCAAAGGGCGCCGAGGTGATAATTTACGAGCCGACGCTCAAGGACGGCGAGACATTCTTCGGCAGCCGTGTGGTGAATGACTTGGAGCAGTTCAAGGCGGAGAGCCAGGCGATAATAGCCAACAGATACGACTCTTGTCTCGACGATGTGGAAGGCAAGGTTTACACAAGAGATATTTTCAGAAGAGATTAAAACAGAAAACAATAAACATTCAATAAATATGGCAGATAAAAAAGTAGCACTGATAACAGGAATCACAGGTCAGGACGGTTCTTACTTGGCGGAGTTCCTTATTGACAAAGGATATGAGGTACATGGCATACTCAGAAGATCATCGTCGTTCAACACAGGTAGAATAGAGCATTTGTATCTCGACGAATGGGTCAGGGACATGAAGAAGAGCAGACTGATAGAGCTGCACTGGGGCGACATGACTGACTCGAGCTCATTGGTAAGAATCATAACAGAGGTGAAGCCTACGGAAATATACAACCTTGCGGCTCAGAGCCATGTGAAGGTTTCTTTCGATGTGCCTGAATACACAGCCGATGCCGATGCAATCGGAGTGCTGAGGCTTTTGGAGGCGGTTAGGATATGCGGAATGGAGAAGACTTGCCGCATCTACCAAGCATCTACATCGGAATTGTTCGGAAAGGTGCAGGAGGTTCCTCAGAGTGAGACGACTCCGTTTTATCCACGTTCCCCATACTCAGTGGCTAAGCAGTACGGATTCTGGATTGTCAAGAACTATCGCGAGAGTTACGGAATGTATGCAGTGAACGGAATCCTCTTCAACCATGAGAGTGAAAGACGAGGCGAGAATTTCGTAACAAGAAAGATAACACTGGCTGCCAGTAGAATAGCGCAGGGCTTCCAGGATAAACTGTATCTCGGAAATCTCGATGCGAGAAGAGACTGGGGATATGCAAAGGATTATGTTGAGTGCATGTGGCTGATGCTGCAGCAGGACGAGGCAGAGGACTATGTGATTGCAACTGGCGAGATGCACACAGTCAGAGAGTTCTGTACTCTGGCGTTCAAGGAGGCTGGCATAGAGCTGAAGTGGGAAGGTGAAGGCGTGAACGAGAAGGGCGTTGACGTGAAGACCGGAAAAGCTTTGGTTGAGGTTGACCCTAAGTATTTCCGTCCTTGCGAGGTAGAGCAGTTGCTCGGCAATCCTACAAAGGCAAAGACAAAACTTGGATGGAATCCGACAAAGACTTCGTTCGAGGAGTTGGTGAAAATAATGGTGAAGCACGACATGGTGTTCGCCAAGAAACTTTATTTGAAGGCTAAAATAGAGGAGTAGAGAAAAAGACGATGCTTGACAAGAGTAGCAAAATATATGTGGCTGGTCACAATGGACTTGTAGGCTCGGCGATTTGGAACAATTTGAAGTCCAGGGGCTATGACAATCTGGTGGGCAGAAGCCATAAGGAACTTGACCTTCTTGATCCAGTGGCGGTCAGAGAATTTTTTGACAAAGAGAAGCCGGATGCTGTTGTGCTCGCAGCGGCGCATGTGGGTGGAATTATGGCGAATCTCAGGTACAGAGCCGATTTCATTTACAAAAATCTGCAGATACAACAGAACGTCATAGGCGAGAGCTTCCGTCATGGTGTGCAGAAACTGTTGTTTCTCGGCAGCACATGCATCTATCCGCGTGAGGCGCCACAGCCTATGAGCGAGGATGTGTTGCTCACTTCGCCTTTGGAATATACCAATGAGCCATATGCAATAGCAAAAATCGCCGGACTTAAGATGTGCGAAAGCTTCAATTTGCAGTATGGAACCAACTACATAGCCGTTATGCCTACAAACTTGTACGGCCCTAACGACAACTTCCATCTTGAGAATAGCCATGTTCTGCCTGCGATGATAAGGAAAATTCATTTGGCGAAGTGTCTTAACGAAGGCGATTGGAATGCCGTCAGGAAGGATATGGACTTGCGTCCGGTGGAAGGCGTAAGTGGCAAGAACACGGACGAGGAGATAGAGACGGAACTTGAGAAGTTCGGCATTACGGCAGAGGCTGTCACGCTTTGGGGTACAGGCAAGCCGCTGAGAGAGTTCCTCTGGAGCGAGGAGATGGCTGACGCCAGTGTACATGTGCTGCTCAACGTGGACTTCAAGGACACTTATAAAGAAGGCGAGAGTGACATAAGGAACTGCCATATAAATGTAGGCACTGGCAAGGAAATAACAATAAAGGAAGTGGCAGAGAAAATCATGGCGACAATCGGTTTCAAGGGCGAACTCAGATGGGACTCAAGCAAGCCGGACGGAACAATGAAGAAACTGACTGACGTGACCAAGCTCCATAATTTGGGCTGGCACCACAAGATAGAAATAGACGAAGGTGTGCGTTTGCTGTATGATTGGTACAAGAAAGGAATATGCATCAATCATAAGGAAGCGTAACGTTCATATCATAAATACAAAACAAATAAAACAAAACTAATGACTCGTACAACTAAAAAGATGTTGTTTGTCATAATGTCCATGATGACGATTATGACCGCGTCGGCTCAGCATTACAGCCATTGGTCGATGATGGCAAAAGTTGGAACTCAGAAAGTCCGTGGCGGAGAATGGAACCAGATTTACTCGCTTGCTGGAGAGTATGACTTCAGTCCGATGTGGGGATTTGGTGCGGACTTCATGTACATCTTGACCGACAGGCATGGATCGCAGAGTTTTCATCCTAAGTGTTATATTATTGACGTGTTCTCGTCATTCAATATGACAAACATCTTGTGCTCGAGAGCCAAGAAAGTAGAAGTCCTGTTTGACGTTGGTGTTGGAATGGGATTCGGTGGCGGCTGGGGCTTCGATAAAAAGAAGAACAACATTGCGCCGATGATTTATGCAGGTCCGGCAGTGGAATGGAATATCAGCAAACACTTTGGCATGGGATTAGACCTTCGGTTTATCATGTCAACGACCAACCGTTTCATGGGTACTTTTGACGGGAAAACAGTCACCAGTAAGGCTGAGTTGAATGGATATTATGACGGAAACCTCTATGTGCGATACAAGTTCGCACCTTGGCGCAGGAAGCAAGATCATGTCAGAAACATTGACACCCAAATGTTCAGAAGATTCTATTAGTGAGAATAAAAAAGGCTTTGAAGTTTGCTTCAAAGCCTTTTTATTTTTTACAGTACTACGTCAGGCGGCAAGAACTCCGCCACATCCTTGCCGTAGCTGAGCAGGTCTCTGACGATGGTCGATGAAACAGCCGAATGCTGAGGCTCGGTGAAGAGCAGCACGGTCTCTATTGAGCTAAGCCTTTTGTTAATGTCCGCTATTGACTTCTCGTATTCAAAGTCGTTGGCAGAGCGCACTCCACGCAGTATGAAGTCGGCTTCCTCCTCTTTGGCGAAGTCTATGGTCAACGAGTTGTAGGCTTTTACCGACACGCGTGGCTCGTCGTGGAAGGCCTGGCGTATGATGTCGAGTCTTTTCTCTAAGGTGGAGTAAGATTTCTTCGAGCAGTTGCTGCCCACGCCTATCGTGATGTGGTCAAAAAGCTCCAGTCCGCGCTTTACGACCGAAAAGTGTCCGATAGTGAAAGGGTCGAATGACCCAGGAAAAATGGCTTTTTTCATTTGAAAGCATTAAAAACAAAGCAAAAATAATGAACTTTCTAAAATAAAAGCGAATGAACTGCGTTATGAATATAGCGCTGAACACTCATAATATTAAAAAAAAAGAGTGTTTTTAGCACGACTTTGCTGAATTATTCTAAATTTGCAGTTCGTATTCCGTTATTATATATAATAATGCGCGGATAAACATTGGTGAAACAATGCCGAACGCAAGCAGATGAAAGACACAATAATTGCGGAAGAACCTTGAAACTATGAAAAAAAATATTTTATTGCTGGTAGCTGCTATGTGCGCCTTGGCGACAAGCGTTTTCGCACAGCAGCGTCCTATTTACGATCAGTATCACTTCAACTACTATCTGTTGAACCCGGCTGTGGCTGGTGCTGAGAGGTGTTCACACTTGATGCTCACGGGCAAACAGAGCTGGATAGGCAAGGACGGACCTTCTACTTATCTGCTCTCCTACAGAACAAGATTGAACACTAAGAACATTGGTCTTGGAGGATACATCTACAACGACCACACTCCACAATTCAACTATGTCGGTGGACAGTTCACATTCGCTTACCATATTCCGCTGAGCAACGGTTCGAGATACAGCAAGAGAGTTGAGCTCGACAGACAGTTGTCTTTCGGTGTCAGCGCGAGAATCAAGTATTTGCACTACACTGCAGTGGACGGATTTGACGACGACCCAGCCAATGAGACCGACGGCGAGGTTATGCCAGACATTAATGTGGGTGCTTACTACACATCTTACGGATTCTTCGGAGGTCTGTCTTTCACAAACCTGATTCCATTCAAGCCAGCGATACTCGGCGACTCTTACGATTATGAGAACCTTACAGGTTTCTTGTTCGCAGGTTACGACTTTGACTTCAACGAGTTCCAGACATTGGAGCCATCTGCAAATTTCAACTTCGATATAGACGGACACATGCAGATGGAGTTGAACCTCAAGTACATGCAGAACGATCAGCTTACAAACTTCGGTTGGTGGGCTCAGCTTTCTTACCGTCATGTACTTGACCCAGGAAATGAGCAGCCATTGTCTTTGATTCCAATCGTTGGTCTGAGATTCAACAAGTTCCAGTTGGCTTACGCATTCAACTTGACTCTTAACGAACTTGCATCTAAGACATACGGCACACACGAGTTGATGCTCGCATATTCGTTCTGTGTTCCTCACCGTTTCTGCCGCTAATAGCAGTCTCGGCGCAAGGGCATAAGCACAGACTTATTTGACAAATATTCAAATAGCAAATCTCTTTTTATTGAAGGGATTTGCTATTTTTGCATTTGTATGCGTTTTTGCATTCTGTAGTTATTCAAAGACAAACTCAAATGTGGACATTATATAGTCTGGGTATCCATGTCTATGCTTTTTTGGTTTTCATAGCGTCGTTCTTCAACGCCAAGGCAAAAAAGAGATTCGTAGGACAAAGACAGACATTCAAATATCTGAAGAAAAACGTAGATAGAGACGCTAAATATGTGTGGTTTCATGCGGCATCGCTCGGTGAATTTGAGCAGGCGCGTCCTTTGATGGAGGAACTCCGCCGCAGAAAGCCGGAATACAAAATACTGTTGACGTTCTTCTCGCCGTCTGGTTATGAGGTGAGGAAAAACTACGAAGGCGCAGACCTCGTGTGCTACATGCCGCTTGATACTATCCGCAATGCAGAGAGGTTCGTTAGGAGAGTCAAGCCGGTGGATGCCATTTTTGTGAAATACGAGTTCTGGCCAAATTTCCTGTTCGCCTTGCGCAGAAGAGGCATACCGACTTACATTGTCTCGGCGCATTTCAGGGACAGTCAGGCGTTCTTCAAATGGTACGGAGTCGCTTATGCCAAAGTGCTGAAGTTCTTCAATCGGCTTTTTGTGCAGGACATGCACTCGGTGGAACTGCTTAACGGCGTGGGCATAGAGAATGTTACCATTTCTGGCGACACGAGGTTCGACCGTGTAGTCGAGATTGCCTCAAAGAGGAAGGCGTTGCCTGTGGTTGAGGCTTTTATTGGTGGAGAGAAGGCGATTGTGGCAGGCAGTTCGTGGCCAAAGGACGAGGACATGCTTATAAAGTACGCAAAGAGTAATGGGCTGAAACTCATTCTTGCGCCGCATGAAATTCATGAGTCGCATTTGGCTGAGATAGAGCGCAAATGGAATGAGGCGGAAGGCGCTGCCGGGCAGATAGTGAGATACACTGACGCGACTGTCGATAATGTAAAAGACGCAGGCTGTTTGTTGATAAACAACTTTGGCATGTTGTCGTCGATTTATTATTACGGAACGGTGGCATACGTTGGTGGTGGCTTCGGCGTGGGCATACACAACTTGCTTGAAGCGGCAGTGTATGGAATGCCTGTGGTCTTCGGACCAAATCACACAGCATTCCGTGAAGCGCTGAAGCTTAAGGAGTGCGGAGGCGGAATA